>CADCOL010000222.1 GCA_902803015.1 uncultured Lachnospiraceae bacterium
CCTGAACCGTTTCCAGTTTTCGGAATTTGAAAATAACACATACGAAGCTTACCTGAATTATAAGGAGCGGATGAAGGAGGTCTATCTGCCTGATACGCCCGTTTCCGAACGTATGGATGCATTTTTGGACGAACTTCTGGACGGTGCGGAGGACGATATTGAAAAACTGAACCGGATTGAAGGATATCTGTCTTCGCTTGAGTATTCGAGAAATCCCGGCGACATTCCTTCAAACATTCATTCCGCGGAAGAATATCTTGATTATTTTATATTTGAGAAAAAAGAAGGCTATTGCGTGCATTATGCGACTGCATTTGTTTTGCTTGCAAGGCATGAGGGAATTCCGGCGAGATACATGCAGGGATATCATGTAAAACCGAAACGCAAAGGAAAAGCACAGGTAAAAGAAAGTGACGCGCACGCATGGCCGGAATGCTATATCGAAGGCCTTGGATGGATTGTTTACGAGCCGACTCCGGGTCACAAAACCGCGGACTATGAAGAGGTTTTGAAGGAGAAAGAAAACTTTGTAAAACCGGGTGAAGAGATTCCCGAAGAGGCGGATATTGAAGATGTGGAAGAGGAGGAGGAAGAAGTAAAGAAAACACTGAATCCGCTATTTGTAATCCTGCCGATTCTTGCTGCTTTTACCGTTGTTGCGCTGCTTCTCGGTATTGATTTTCTGATTAACCGGATCCGATATAAATCCATGAAAGAGGATGAAAAATACAGATTCCTGGTTCGCAGGAATATCCGGATTCTCGGAATTCTGGGATATTCTCTTACAGACGGCGAAACGCTGGAAGAGTACCGCGCAAGGCTTTTGAAAGAGAAACTGCCGGAGGAGACGCTTTCCTTTATCGGGGAATTCGAAGAGTATCTCTATAAAGAGTCGCCGGATTCGGAATCGGTAATCGAGATCAAATCCACGGACGGACGAAAAATAGATTCCGACCGTATCGTTAATTTGGAAAAGAATGCCGAAAAGCTTTCCGAACTGGTAAAAGAGGCCGGTTTCCGCAAGCGGATGCAGCTCTTTGGACTGAAATGGAGTGTGAGAATGTAGGTTTGCCGGCCGGGCACGGGTATAAAAAAACACAATCCATATGGACTGTGTTTTGAAGACTGCCGGTGGCGGGACTTGAACCCGCACGTTGTTGCCAACAACAGATTTTGAGTCTGCCTCGTCTGCCATTCCGACACGCCGGCGCTGTCAACGAAGAATATGTTATCATAATAATATATTATTATCAAGCGTTTTTGAGGGAAAACCTTTCCGCCTTAAGAGAATTCTATGGATATTAAGCGTGTTTTGTGGTATTCTATATATTGAGTTTATAGGTGGATTTTTAAGCAAATCATCGCAAGAAGTTGATGTTTTGAAAAATATATGCCGGAGGAATTATGGGAAATCTTGCAATCATAACCGCAAGAGGCGGTTCGAAAAGAATTCCGAAAAAGAATATTAAGGAATTTTGCGGAAAACCGATTATAGCGTATGCAATCGAAGCGGCAATCGGGAGCAACTCTTTTGAAGAGGTCATGGTTTCCACGGACAGCGAAGAAATCGCGGAAATTGCGAGAAAGTACGGCGCAACCGTGCCTTTTATGCGTTCTGCGGAATCTTCCAACGATTTTGCGCCGACCGCCAAAGTGATTGAAGAGGTTGTGAATCAATACAGAGGAATCGGAAAAAATTTCGATAAGATTTGCTGCATTTATCCGACGGCTCCCTTTGTCACGGCCGAACGTCTGAAAGAAGCCATGGAAAAGCTGACGGAGACGAATGCATTTTCCGTGATTCCGGTGGTCCGTTTTTCCTTCCCTCCCCAGAGAGGACTTGAGATTAAGGACGGTGTTCTGCAGTTCATTCATCCGGAACATACTTTTACCAGAACGCAGGATCTGGAGCCCGTTTATCACGATGTCGGACAGTTTTACTGTCTGGATACGGCACGGTTTATGGAAAAACTTTCCCTATTCGGGGATACGACAAAAGAACTGATTCTCGATGAAATGGAAGTGCAGGATATCGACACCCTGACGGACTGGAAACTGGCTGAGCTGAAATACAAATTATTACATGAATAAATCTGTATACGGTTAAGAACATGAAATTTGACATCAATCATTTGGACAAAACCTATATTATCGCTGAAATGTCCGCAAACCATGCGGGCAGTATCGAGCGCGCCAAAGAGATTATCCGAAAGGCAAAAGAAGCCGGAGCGGACTGTATTAAAATTCAGACTTATACGCCCGATACGCTGACCATAGACTGCCATAACGAGTATTTTAATATTCAAAACGGCACTTGGGAAGGCGAGAATCTTTACAGCCTCTACGGAAAGGCGTATACACCGTGGGAATGGCAGAAAGAATTAAAAGAAGAAGCAGACAGGGTCGGAATTGATTTTCTTTCCACACCGTTTGATAAAACGGCAGTGGATTTTCTGGAAGAACTCGGACTGGAATTCTATAAAATCGCATCTTTTGAAATTGTGGATCTGCCCCTGATTTCTTATGTTGCATCCAAACAAAAACCGATGATTATCTCAACCGGAATGGCAAGCAAAGAAGAAATCAAAGAGGCTTTGGATGCCGTATATGCAACCGGTAACCGTCAGGTTGCGCTTTTAAAATGTTCCAGCGTTTATCCCGCAAAGCCGGAAGATATGCATCTTTCCACTATCCGCGAAATGATGGATCTTTTCAAGGTGCCCATCGGTTTGTCGGATCATTCCATGGGCCATTTCAGCGCGGATATTGCGGTTTCCATGGGAGCAAGAATTCTTGAAAAGCATTTCTGCTTAGGCCGCGAAATCGAGAATCCGGATGCTTCGTTTTCCATGACGCCCGAAGAATTCAAAGAACTTGTGGATTCCGTCCGTCAGATTGAGAATGCACTGGGAGATCCGTTCTTCGGTGTTACGAAACAGGAAGAATCCAGTGTTGTGTTCCGCCGTTCGATTTTTGCCGTAAAGGACATTAAGGCGGGCGAATATCCCACGGATGAAAACGTAAGAATTATCCGTCCGGGATACGGAATCAAACCGAAGTATATCGAAGACATAAAAGGGCTTCGTTTTGCAAAAGATGTTTCGTTCGGAACACCGGTTTCTTTTGATTTGTTTGAAAAAGGCGCGGTTTTGTTCTTAAGCAATAACAGCAATACGGATGATTTATACGAATGGCTTAAAACGAAAGAAGATTACGTGGTTCATATCAGTGAGAAAATCACTTTGGAAATGATAAAAGAACTACAGCCGTCGTACATTATCAGCTTCAATTACAAGCATATAGTTCCGGCGGATATCATCGATTATATGCAGGGAAAGATTATCAATCTTCATATTTCCTGCCTGCCGTATAATCGCGGTTCGGCGCCGAATTTCTTCAGTTTTTACGAGAATACGCCAAAGGGCGTTACGATTCATCAAATGTCCGCAGGTCTTGATACGGGAGATATTCTGCTTCAAAAGGAAATCGAACTGAATCCCGAAGAGGAGACTTTTGTAACGGCATATGACAAACTGCTTGCCGAGATTAAAATCCTTTTGAAAGAAAACTGGGAAGCGCTCAGAGCCGGAATCATAAAGCCGGTAAAGCAGTCCGGCGAGGGAACATATCATACCGTTAAGGATTACAGACAAATTGTGGACGGCAGCGATTTTAGCTGGGATATGAATATCAGCGATGCAATTTCCAAACTGAAAGGGAAAAATGCATGAGAATTCTGATGCGTGCAGACTTAAATGCGAATATCGGTCAGGGGCATGTGATGAGATTATTGTCCCTTGCGGATGCTTTTGTTTCCGATCCGGAGAATGATTGCGCATTTGTCATTGCATCCGATACCGCACCTGAACCGATTGAGTCGAGGGGATATCAGGTATTCCACCTTTCTTCCGGATATACAGAGATGGAAAAGGAAATCGGAGAGCTGAAAGATATTTGCGAATCTTTTCAACCGGACTGGCTCTTTGTTGACAGCTATTACGTAACGGAAAACTATTTGAACTCGTTGCGCAAATTATGCAAAACGGTATATCTGGATGATGTTTATGCGTTTGCATATCCGGTTGATATTCTTGTAAATTACAATGTTTATGCGAATGAAGCAGAGTATAAAAAGCTTTATTCGGAATCCGGAACGGATTTGCCGAAACTGTTGCTGGGACCTTCCTATGCGCCGCTTAGAAAAGAATTCGGGAATCCTCCGAAAGGCAAAGTAAACGATAAAGTAAAGCGGATTGCCGTATCGTTTGGCGGGGCGGATCCCATGCATATGGCATATGCTTTTCTCAAATCATTATATGCGGGAAATTCTTCTGTAAAAAACTCAGAAATCCATATGATACTGGGCGTAATGGAACCGGATCTGGAAAGAATTAAAGAACTGGCATCCGAAAAAGAGAATCTGATTCTTCATATCAATACAAAAGAGATGAAGGATATTCTGCAAAGCTGCGACCTTGCGATTTCCGCTGCGGGCAGCACACAGTATGAGATATGTGCGTGCAGG
>CADCOL010000223.1 GCA_902803015.1 uncultured Lachnospiraceae bacterium
AAACATTTGCCTATGATCCGGGGTAAGACCAAAGGCGTCCGGGTCTGAATAAGAAACAGGGAGGATAATAAAATGGCAAAGTACAGAAAATTAGGCAGAACATCCAGCCAGAGAAAAGCACTTCTTCGTAACCAGATTACTGCACTTCTTTACAGAGGCAGAATCATTACGACCGAAGCAAAGGCAAAGGAAATCCGCAGCGGTGCTGAAGCACTGATCACTCTTGCAAAGAAAGAAAGAGACAATTTCGAAACCGTTACCGTAACCGCTAAGGTTGCTCGTAAAGACAAAGACGGCAAGAGAGTTAAAGAAGTAAAAGACGGCAAGAAAGTTACCGTTTACGATGAAGTTAAGAAAGAAATCAAGAAGGATCTTCCTTCCAGACTTCATGCAAGACGTCAGATGCTTAAGGTATTAAATCCTGTAGTGGAAGTTCCCGATACTCAGGCAGGCAAGAAGCGCAATACCAAGAAGGTAGATATGTGCGAAAAGCTTTTCAACGATATCGCACCGAAGTATGCTGAGCGTAACGGTGGTTACACAAGAATCGTTAAAGTTGGTCCCCGTAAGGGTGACGGCGCTATGATGGTAGTAATTGAGCTGGTATAATCCTTCGATTACTGTGATTTTTACCAAAAGAAAAAGTCACCATTCGTCATATTGCATAGTTTCATAAAAAGTATTAAAAAAATACTCCTATTTTCGAGAAAAATAGATTATAATCGAGAATAGGAGTTTTTTTATTGCTTAAAAATAGAAATACTTTTCAAACCAAATAAAAAAGGGGAGGTTTTCAAATGAATTTTGAAGAGTTGGTTGCTTATGCAAAAGAGAGAAATTGCTCCGATATTCATATTACCGTCGGAACAAACGTAGCAATCAGACGTTACGGAACACTGGAGATTCTGGATCCCGCGCCTACGGCCGAAGAGTCCAGAAACATGATTTTCTCCGTATTGGAACAGGATGAGGTCGATGAGGTTTTATCCGGAAAGGATATCGACGTCGGCGTTATGCTTCGTGATGAGACCCGTATTCGTGTAAACGTTTATCATCAGAGAAACAATATCGCAGCCAGCATCCGTATTCTGAATCAGTACATTCCTACCTTCGAGGAATTGGGACTTCCTCCCGTAATCGAAGATATTGCACAGAAGCCCCGCGGACTTGTGCTTGTAACCGGTCCTACCGGTTCCGGTAAGTCCACAACTCTGGCTTCCATGGTAGAGTACATTAACAACAAGTATCCCTGCCACATCATGACCATCGAGGATCCTATCGAGTACGTATATCCTCATAAGAAGGCCATGATTCATCAGCGTGAAGTAGGTCGTGACGTAGAGAGCTTCCATACCGCTCTTCGTTCCGTACTTCGTGAAGACCCGGATATCATTCTCGTAGGAGAAATGAGAGACTACGAGACCATTTCCGCAGCGATTACCGCAGCTGAGACCGGTCACCTGGTTCTCTCCACCCTGCATACCACTTCCGCGGCTCAGACCGTAGAACGTATCATCGATGCCTGCCCGGCAGACGCTCAGGAGCAGATTCGTGCTCAGTTCGTTAACGTTATCCAGGCAGTATTCTCCCAGCAGCTTCTTCCTCTGGCAGACGGCCAGGGCCGTGTAGTTGCTACCGAGACCATGATTGCAAACTACGCAATCAAGAACCTGATTGCAGAGCAGAAGACCAATCAGATCAACTCCGCAATCCAGTCCGGTCGTGCACAGGGTATGAAGACCATGAACGACGACCTTGCATCTTTGGTAAGAAGAGGACTCATCGAAAGATCCGATGCTTTGGCAGTATCTCCCGATCCCGTATCTCTTTCCAAGGCACTGTAATTACAAATTTAAAAAGAAAAATGATAAAAGGCTTCCGAGGATATTCGGAAGCCTTTTTACGTGCAGGCCCGCCGACGGCATGATTCCGTTGAAATAATGCGGGTTTGGGAGTATGATAAAATAGATTGCATGTGGGCTTAAGAAAGCCGGAAGCGGAATCCGTGCAGTCCGGGGAGATGCATGAAGGGAATTGACCGATATACAATTAAATGGGTGGCGATGATATCGATGTTAATCGATCATCTCGGTTATGCGCTGATTCATCAGACAAATACGTTTACCACGGTAATCGGCACCATCTGCTATGCCATCGGCCGCCTTGCGTTTCCGCTTTTTGTATATCTTTTGGTGGACGGATTTATCCGCACCAGATCCAAGGAAAGATTCTTCCTGCGGCTTTTGATTTTTGCCCTGATATCGGAAGTGCCGTATGATCTGGCACAAACCGGCAGAATCTTAAACATCGGTTCGCAGAATGTCATGTGGACACTGATGCTGGGATTTGCATTTATGTGGTTTGCCGATTTGGTACTCGATAAGGACTTCTTTCTGAATGTAAAATGGATCGGCATCGTTATGATGATACTTTTGGGCGTTATCGTAACGTTTACCGCAATTACGTTGCATACCGATTACGGCGCATACGGAGTTACGGCAATCATCATACAGTACCTTTTTGTGAGATTGTCTAAGAAACTGCCGGATGTTTGGGGAATCCGTACGGATTTGTTCGGGTTTATGCTGGTGATTATCCTGCTGGTTTATATGAAGAGTGGCGAGATTTTTGCGGCTCCGGCGGTACTTTTAATCTGGAATTATTACAGGAAGGCAGTAAAGAAGATGCCGAAACTGATTGGCTATGCATTTTACCCGGCGCATCTTTTGGTAATCGGATTGATTTCGATCGCGCTGAATCATGTGACGGGAGGACTGGTCGGCGAGCCTTTTGCATGGATGTAACAGGATGGATAAGTTTATTGAGATCGATAAAATAGCATATGACTACAACCGCCTCGACGAAGAAGGAAATGTCGAGGGTGTGAATCGTGCGCTCGACGGCGTAAGCATTGATGCAAAGCGTGGAGAGTTTATTACGATTCTCGGCGCTAACGGCTCCGGAAAGTCGACGCTGGCGAAGCACATCAATGCACTTTTGTTCCCGGCGGAAGGTACGGTTACGGTTGACGGCAACAATACGGCGGATGAAGAGAAGCTTTTGGAAATCCGTCAGTGTGCGGGAATGATTTTCCAGAATCCCGATAACCAGATTATCGGAACAATTGTGGAAGAAGATGTCGCATTCGGTCCCGAGAACATGGGCGTGGAATCGAAGGAAATCCGTGAACGCGTTGATGAAAGCTTAAAGGCGGTCGGGATGTACGATTACAGGGAGTCCTCTCCGAATAAACTTTCCGGCGGACAAAAGCAGAGGGTATCCATTGCAGGTGTTCTGGCGATGCACCCGAAATGCATCATTATGGATGAACCCACGGCGATGCTCGATCCGCAGGGACGCAGGGAAGTCATTCGTGCCGCAAGGGCTTTAAATGACGTGGAAGGCATCACGATCATTCTGATTACGCATTACATGGAAGAAGCCATCTATTCGGACCGGATTTATGTGATGGATGCGGGGCGCGTTGTGATGGAAGGAACGCCGAAGGAGATTTTCTCCAAAACGGAAGAGCTGAAGTCGCATAAACTGACCATTCCGCAGGTAACCGCGGTTGCGGTGGCACTCAAGGAAGCGGGCCTGAACCTGCCCGACGGAATCTTAAGCCGCAAGGAGCTCGTAGCGGAACTTGCGAGACTAAAAAAAGAATAAAATCAAAGATATGGATATTGAAGTAAGAAACCTCACATATGAATACGATTCGGGGACGCCGCAGGCGGTGCGTGCGGTTGACGACGTGTCGTTGACGATTCCCGGTGGGCAGTTCGTGGGCATCGTCGGCCACACCGGCAGCGGAAAAAGCACGCTCGTGCAACTGATTGACGGCCTTTTGAAACCGACAGCGGGAAGTGTGTACCTTGACGGCGAGGATATTGCATCGCGTAAATTTGACCGCAAGCATATGCGCTCGCTCATCGGCATAGTTTTTCAGTACCCCGAGTACCAGCTTTTTGAGACCACCATTTTAAAGGATGTCTGCTTTGGACCGCTTAATATGGGACTTAAGCAGGAAGAGGCTGTAAATGCCGCAACGGATGCGCTGTTGAGACTCGGTATTCCGAGGGAGTCCTTCGGAGCCTCTCCTTTTGAAATCTCCGGTGGACAGAAAAGACGCGTGGCAATTGCGGGTGTTCTTGCCATGAATCCGAAGATTCTGATTCTCGATGAGCCGACGGCAGGTCTGGACCCCGGCGGAAGGGAAGAAGTGCTGGGACTTCTAAAGAGTTTAAACGAAAGCGGACTGACCATCATTCTGGTTTCCCACAGCATGGAAGATGTGGCAAAATATGTGGACCGGATTCTGGTCATGAATGAAGGAAAGATTTTTATGGACGGCAACGGAAAAGAAGTCTTTTCCCATGTGGAGCAGCTTGAGGAAATCGGACTTGCGGCTCCGGAGGTCGCATATCTTATGAAGGCCGTTCATGATGCGGGGATTCCCGTGGCGACGAATATCACCACGGCGGAAGAAGCCTGCGGGGAAATTCTCAGGGCTTTGAAAAATTGATACGATAAGGCAAAGTTTCATGTTAAAAGATATCACACTGGGACAGTATTACAGAGCGGATTCCGTAATCCACAGGCTGGATCCGAGGACGAAAATCGTCGGAACGCTCGTCTACATGATTTCCCTGTTTCTTTTTAACAATTTAATATGTTATGTATTTGCGGCCGTATTCCTGACCTTTGTGGTGGGATTATCCAAAATTCCGCCGAAATTCATGTTTCGCGGAATGCGCTCCGTGTTGTTTTTGCTGGTATTCACGGTAATCTATAACATCTTTTTAAGCACGGGAACCGTGATTGTGAAATTCTGGGTGTTTACGATTACCTATGAGGGAATTCAGCAGGCAGTCTGCATGCTGATACGCCTTTTCCTGCTGATCGTGGGTTCATCGCTTATGACGCTGACCACGACCCCGAACCAGCTGACGGACGGTTTGGAAAGCCTCTTTAAGCCGCTTAAAATCTTTAAGGTGCCGGTACACGAGATGGCAATGATGATGTCGATTGCGCTTCGTTTTATCCCGATTCTCATGGAGGAAACGGACCGCATTATGAAGGCACAGATTGCAAGAGGCGCGGATTTGGAGAACCGAAACATTTTTATCCGTGTCAAAAGTCTGATTCCGATTCTGGTACCGCTTTTTGTCTCGGCTTTCCGAAGAGCAGGCGATCTGGCGCTTGCAATGGAGGCCAGATGCTACCACGGCGGTGAAGGCAGAACCCGAATGAAAGCCATGAGCTTCTCTGCGGGAGATATCGTGGCCTGGGTGATTCTGGCAGGATATATTTTTGCGGTGGTATTTCTGGGTGTTACTTTTAAGACTTTTCCGGAGTTTCTGGTACTGGAGATGAAGGCCGGACTGGAATATCTGATTCCTACTCTGAGCGCACGGTAAAACGAAAACGGATATTAAAAAATATGAGAAGAATACTGATTAAAGTTGCATATGACGGGACCGATTTTCACGGCTGGCAATTGCAGCCGGGGGTTCGGACGGTGGAAAGCGAGTTAAACGCCGCCATAAAGGCACTGACCGGGGAAGAAATTGCGGTAACCGGTGCAAGCCGTACGGATGCCGGTGTGCATTCCATGGGCAATGTGGCGGTTTTCGATACGGAATCGACCATTCCGGCGGACCGTTTCTGTCCCGCACTCAACACCTATCTTCCGGAGGATGTAAAGGTTACGGAGTCTTTCGAAGTAAAACCGGACTTCCATCCGAGAAAAGTGAATTGCAGGAAAACCTATGAGTACCGGATTCTTTGTTCGAGGGTTCCCGATCCATTGCGGCGAAGAAATACCTGGCAGATTCCGTATGCACTGGATGTGGGAAAAATGCAGGAGGCTGCAAAGTACTTAATCGGGGAACATGATTTTGCATCGTTTTGCTGCGTGCGGACGCAGGCCGAGAGTACGGTCCGGACCGTCTTCGATATTGAAGTAACGGGTAAAGACAATACGGCTGCGTCGAAGGAGATTACCATCCGTGTTACGGGCAACGGATTCCTTTACAACATGGTCCGTATCATTGCGGGTACCCTGGTTGAAGTCGGAGCCGGAAAGAAAGAGCCCGAATGGGTAAAGGAAGCGCTTGAAAAAGCGGACCGGACCGAGGGAGGACCCACGGCACCGCCGCAGGGACTGGTTCTGAAGGAAATTATTTACGAGGAGAAGTAAGCAAATGGAACAGTGGGAACAGTTTATTCAGACAATAACGGACGTTAATGAGAAGATTAACGGTTTTATATGGGTTAAAATCGGCCTCTGGCTTTTAATCGGCACCGGCGTGATTATGACATGCCTGACCGGATTCTTCCAGGTTACGCATATCGGCCTTTGGATGAAGAAAACCATCGGCGGAGTTTTCAAAAAAAGCTCGCACAACAAGGGCGAGAAAGCCAGCGTTTCGCAGTTTCAGGCCCTTTGTACGGCTCTTGCCGCGACAATCGGTACCGGTAATATTGCCGGTGTGGCAGCAGCCATTGTTATCGGAGGACCCGGAGCGGTCTTTTGGATGTGGGTTGCAGCATTCTTCGGAATGATGACCAATTTTTCGGAAAATATCCTGGGTATTTATTTCCGTCGCAAGAATAAAGACGGCGAATGGTCCGGCGGTGCCATGTACTATCTGCAGGACGGTCTCGGCGGCAAAGACAAGCCGAAGTGGCTGAGGGTATCCGGCAGGGTTCTTGCGATTATTTTCTCCATCTGCGCGACGCTTGCCGCATTCGGTATCGGTAACATGGGACAGGTGAATAAAATCACACTGAATGTGGAGTCGGCATTCTTTTCCACCGTTGAGTTAAAACCGCTTTTCGGTGTTATTCCTCTGATTCCCCTGATAATCGGCGTATTTATTATGATTGCGGGTGCGGTCATTATCATCGGCGGTGTAAAAAGAATTGCAGCCTTTGCGGAAAAAGTTGTTCCGGCCATGGCACTTTTGTACATTCTGGGTGCGTTGGCAATCATTATTACCAATTACCACACTCTGGTGCCCGCATTTTTATCCATCTTTAAATTCGCTTTCGGTATGAAAGCAGTTGCGGGCGGAACTGCGGGATATCTATTTAAACTTGCCGTTGTACAGGGATGCAAGCGCGGTGTTTTCTCTAACGAAGCAGGCTTAGGTTCCTCCGTAATGGTACATTCCAATTCCGATGTTAAGGAGCCGATTAAGCAGGGCCTTTGGGGAATCTTTGAAGTATTTGCGGATACTTTCGTGGTCTGCTCCATGACGGCCATGGTGGTACTGACTTCCGGATTTATCAATTTAAACACCGGTGAGTTCATTGTTACGGAAGGCGTAAGTGATGCGAATCTGGTGGCGAAGGCATTCGGTAATGTTTTCGGGCCGGTCGGAGAGTGGTTCATCGCCATTGCGATTTTCCTCTTTGCATTTACTACGGTACTCGGCTGGTCTCACTACGGCTGCAAGGCAGTGGAATATCTGATTAACGAAAAAGCCGTGATTTTTTTCCGGATTTTCTTTGTTGCATTTATGCTGGTCGGGGCGATTTCCGGATCTTCCCTTGCATGGGATATCTCCGATACCTTTAACGGAATGATGATGATCCCGAACTTAATCGGTGTGCTGGCATTATCGCCGCTTGTATTTAAACTGACACGCAACTATGTGGACCGAAAACTGAAAGGAAAAACGGATATCGAGCCGATGCTCTCCTTTGATCCCGAGATTCAGAAGGAACATGCCGAAAAAGTCGCAGAAGGTGCGGAATAATTAGGAAAAATAGGATTGACAGGTTACAAATCCTGTAATATACTATTATCTGCGCGACCGTTGGATGGAGAACGGTTTCGCGTGTGTGTAGTCAGGATTTCAAATAGTAGGGCGGCCCGGACATCCGCGTTATGAAAGGAATCGAAACACGTTAATTTTTGGAGGTTGAAGAAATGAAATCTTATATGGCAAATCCTGCTACCATTGAGAGAAAATGGTATGTAGTTGATGCAGAAGGACAGACCCTCGGTCGTCTCGCATCCGAAGTTGCAAAAGTATTAAGAGGAAAGAACAAACCCGAGTTCACCCCTCATGAAGATACCGGCGATTATGTAATCGTAATCAATGCTGAGAAGATCAAAGTAACCGGAAAGAAGTTAGATCAGAAGACTTACTTCTCCCACTCCGATTACGTAGGCGGAAGCAAGGAGATTACCTTAAAGGAACAGCTTGCAAAGCATCCGGAAGAAGTAATCGAACATGCCGTAAAGGGAATGCTTCCCAAGGGACCTTTAGGAAACCAGATGTACAAGAAGTTATTCGTTTACGCAGGACCTGAGCACAAGCAGATTGCACAGAAACCTGAAGTATTGACATTCTAAGCCCAAAGGACCAGTAAGGAGGAAACAGACAAATGGCAAAGAAAGCAGCAGAAGTGTTCTACGGAACAGGCAGAAGAAAATCATCAATTGCCAGAGTTTTTGTAAAACCCGGCAAAGGAAATATTACCATCAACAAGAGAAGCCTTGACGACTACTTTGGACTTGAAACCTTAAAGGTAGTTGTTCGTCAGCCCCTTGTAGCAGTTGAAGGTCTTGAGAAGTACGACATCAACGTAACCGTTAAGGGCGGCGGAACCACCGGTCAGGCAGGCGCAATCCGTCACGGTATTGCAAGAGCTCTCTGCAAAGCAGACGAAGAGTTCAGACCTGTACTTAAGAAAGCAGGTTTCTTAACCAGAGATCCTCGTATGAAGGAAAGAAAGAAGTATGGTTTGAAGGCAGCACGTCGTGCACCTCAGTTCTCCAAGAGATAATATTTTGGAATACGACCCCGAAAGTCATCCGGCTTTCGGGGTTTTCTTTTTTTTTTCGGTGAAATATGGTATAATATCGTTTACGCTTTATGCGCTAGTATTCAGAGGCGGATATCGGATGAAAAACGCAGGGAAAAACAACAAAAGATCGATAGAGAATACCCTTAAGTCCATTACCAGGGGCAAACGCAATGCGCCCAAAAGCGGTTATGTTCTGATTATTCTTTTGTATCTTCTTGCCACGTTTGTTCTGCTGAAAACAATTAATCTTGCAGGGAATGATTTTATGATTGGCGGATTCGCCATTCCGCTGTATCGGTTTTCCGGCGTGTTCTCCTCCCTCGGAAATCTCTGCCTGATCTTTCTGGTGGTATTTTACGGCAGACTCGGATTTTTTACTTCGATCGGTATTCTGGCGCTGCAGTTTCCTCACATCGTGTATGATATTTTTCTTCAGCACAATTTTTCCGCCATTCCGGGCATGTTTACGAATCTGCTGACTTTAGTAGCTGTGGTTCTGATTTTCGTCAATCGCAGAAGGGCGGATCTGTTTGAAAAAGGACTTGTGAAAAATGCTCTGACAGATATTCTTACCGGTCTTCCGAACCGTTTTGCGGGAAGAGAGTATTTTTCGCGTATTATGAAAAAAGGCGATAAATTCGTCTACGTTGCGGCCGATATCAATAATTTCAAGAGTATCAACGATACCATGGGATATGAAGTCGGAAACAAGGTTCTGCTCGAGATCGCCAATCGCTGGAGGGATCTGGCAAACGGCTCGTCGACCGGAACCTTCGATTTAGTGGCCCGCGTCGGCGGAGACGAGTTCGGAATTGCCGTTCAGGATTACGATTCCGAGGAAAAAGTACTCCGGACCATCAACCGGTATAAGGAAGAACTCGAAAAAAAGATTACCATAGACGGTTACGATTATTATGTAACGGCAAGTTTCGGCTATGCCGAATTCCCGGCGGATGCAAAGGATTTGGAAGCCCTGACGGCAGCGGCAAGCCTTGCCCTGCATGATTCGAAAAGACGCGGTCAGGGATTGGTTCTGCATTATACGCCGGAACTTTCCTTACTTGGGAAAAATCTGGAAATCGAGAGAAGAATCCGTGAAGCGCTGGATACGAATGCGGTATTCTTTCATTTGCAGCCGCAATATGACATGTCCAAAAAACTGCGCGGTTTCGAGGCGCTTGCCCGGATGACGGATACTGACGGCAAGCCGGTCAGTCCGGTGGATTTCATTCCCGTTGCGGAGCAGACGGGGCTTGTGGATCAGATTGACATGTGCGTGTTCCGCCGTGCGGCTGAATTTTTGGAGAAAGCCGCAAAGAAGGGCAGAACGGATATTACCATCAGTGTGAATATCTCCGTAAAGCATCTTCTGAAGAACGATTTCCTGGATGAGATTAAGAAGATTCTTTCCGATTATGAGATTCAGCCTTCCTGTCTGGAAATCGAGATTACGGAATCCGTGATGATCGACTCCGTGGAAAGGGCAAAGGAAATCATCGAAGAGGTAAAGGCTCTGGGAATTCAGATTGCCATCGACGATTTCGGAACGGGATACTCTTCTTTGAGTTATCTGCACAATTTCCCCGCGAACCTGTTAAAGGTCGACAAGTCCTTTATCGATACGATAGAAGAGGGCGAATCATCCCGCAAATACGTCGAATCCATCATTTCCATCGGACATGTTCTCGGCATGGAAGTGATTTCCGAAGGAGTGGAAGAAGAAAAGCAGCTGGCGATTTTAAAGGAAATCGGCTGCGATTACATTCAGGGCTTTATCTGGGGACGCCCCATGCCGTCTGAAGAAGCCGAGAAGCTTTTGTAGGATAGGGATACCACGGTAAGAACAGGAGGTTTGCATGCTTCGACTGTTTAAATCAAAAGAAGAGAAGGAACTGGATGCTCTCCTCGAAAGAGTGGACAATAACATGTCCAATAATTACAAGGATGCGGCCCAGAAAGATTATAAAAATTTCCTGAAACGCTACGATGAACTGTCTTCGGCCGGGAAACTGTCCGATAAAGTGACGGCATATTATACGGGCGTGATTGAAGAATATGCTTCAAAACTTACCAAATTTACACATAAGGATCAGCCGACCAAATGGGGCGACTGGAAATAAGGGACAATCATGATGGAGAAAAATGCGAAAATCTATGTAGCCGGACACCGCGGCATGGTGGGTTCCGCCATTGTACGCGAACTGAAGCGTCAGGGCTATACCAATATCATTACAAGAACGCACGCGGAACTGGATTTGAAGCGCCAGGACGATGTGGAAAAGTTCTTTTCCGAAGAGAAGCCGGAATATGTATTTTTAGCGGCTGCCAAAGTCGGCGGAATCGTGGCAAACGAAAGTGCGCTTGCGGATTTTATGTACGATAACATGATTCTTGAGATGAACGTGATTCATTCCGCATGGCAAAACGGCTGTAAGAAACTGGAATTTTTGGGTTCATCCTGTATTTATCCGAGAATGGCACCGCAACCGATGAAAGAAGGCTGCCTTTTGACCTCCGCACTGGAGAAGACCAACGAGGCTTATGCGCTTGCAAAAATCTCGGGACTTAAGTACTGTGAATTCTTAAACCGCCAGTACGGTACCGATTATATTTCGGTGATGCCGACGAAGCTGTATGGACCGAACGATAATTATCATCCGACACATTCCCATGTGCTGCCGGCCCTGATTCGAAGATTTCATGAGGCAAAGGAAGCGGGGATTACGGAAGTAACCTGCTGGGGCGACGGAAGCCCTTTAAGAGAGTTCCTTTATGTGGACGATCTTGCAAACCTCTGCGTATTCTTAATGAACAATTATTCCGGAAACGAGACCGTAAATGCGGGTACCGGAAAAGAAGTAACCATAAAGGAACTGACCGAAATCGTTGCCAAAGTGGTCGGATTCGAAGGAAAAATCCTTTGGGATACCACGAAGCCGAACGGAACGCCGAGAAAACTTCTCGATGTTTCCAAAGCGGAAGCGCTTGGCTGGAAATATACGACCGAGCTGGAAGAAGGAATCCGTCTTACCTATGACGATTTCTTAAATAATCCGATGAGAGCGGAACGATAAGTCCGCAAAGGAATGAAAGAGTAATAAAATGTTTCGATTAATTAAAAGTATAAGAAAATACTGGGTTCCGAGCATCCTGACCATCGTATTCATGGTTGGGGAGGCGGCTTTGGAAACCCTGATTCCCTATATCACCGCGAATCTGGTAAACAGTTTAAGCGAAGGAAATGTGGACATGGCGTATCTTTTGCGCATCGGCGGCCTGCTCAGTGCCATTGCACTGGTGTCTCTGGCCTGTGGCGGTATGGGTGGTTTTACCGCATCCATGGCTTCCACCGGATTTGCGAAGAATATCCGCGGCGATTTAATGCGCCGGATTCAGACCTTTACATTCCATAATATCGACAAATTCTCAACCGCATCGCTGGTTACCCGAATGACAACCGATGTTACGAATGTGCAGCTGGCATACATGATGATTATCCGTATTGCCGTCCGTGCACCGTTAATGCTGGCATTCTCCATTGCCATGGCAATCTATATGGCAGGAAAGCTTTCGCTTGCCTTTGTTGTTGTGGTACCGTTTCTGACGATCGGACTGATTCTGATTGCGGCCAATGCGATGCCTTCGTTTAAAAGAGTATTCAAGCGTTATGATGCATTAAACGAATCCGTGGAAGAAAATGTGCGCGGCATGCGTGTTGTAAAGGGATTCTCCAGGGAAGAATACGAAAAAGAGAAATTCTTCAATGCTTCCGACAGCATCCGCAAGGAGTTTACGAGAGCGGAAAAAATTGTTGCCTTAAACGGACCGCTGATGCAGCTTTGCATGAATTTTAACATGGTTTTCGTTCTTTATATCGGCGCCCGGCTTGCCATTTCCAGTCACGGAACCGTGGTAAATGTCGGACAGGTCTCCGCAATGCTGTCATACGGCGTGCAGGTACTTTTGAACCTGATGATGCTTTCGATGATTTTCGTTATGGTGACGATGTCTGCGGAAAGTGCAAGACGTATCGGAGAAGTATACAGGGAAGTACCCGATATGAAGGAAATCCCGAATCCGGTAAAGGAAGTAAAAGACGGTTCGATTATGTTCACGGACGTCAATTTCAAATACTCCGACGAAGCAAAGCAGTATGCGCTTTTTGATATTGACCTGACCATCCCGAGCGGTGCAACCGTGGGAATTTTAGGCAGCACCGGTTCATCCAAATCTTCGCTTGTTCAGCTGATTCCGCGTCTTTATGATGCGCAGGAAGGAATTGTGAAAGTCGGCGGAGTGGATGTTAAAAACTATGATCTGGAGGTGCTTCGCGATAACGTGGCGATGGTACTTCAGAAGAATGTCTTATTCTCCGGCACCATTAAGGACAATCTCCGCTGGGGCAATCCGGATGCGACGGATGAAGAAATGATTGAAGCATGTAAAATGGCATGCGCCGATGAGTTCATTGAGCGTATGCCGGACAAATACGATACCTTTATCGAACAGGGCGGAAGCAATGTATCCGGCGGCCAGAAGCAGCGTCTCTGCATTGCGAGAGCACTGTTAAAGAAGCCGAAGATCTTAATTCTCGACGATTCCACTTCCGCGGTCGATACCAAGACCGATGCGAAGATTCGCGAAGCGTTTGCGAATTATATTCCGGATACAACCAAAATCATCATCGCCCAGCGCGTTGCCAGCGTTGAAAGCGCGGACATGATTATTGTAATGAATAACGGAAGTATTGAAGCAAAGGGAACGCATAAAGAACTTATGGAAAGCAGCGAGATTTACCGTGAGATTTATGAATCCCAGACGATGGGAGGTGATCAGTAATGCCACGTCCCGTAAAAGGAAATGTAAACGCACAACCTGCAAAACTGAATTTCAAGGTACTCGGCCGGATTATCAAATCCGTATTTCAGGCATATCCCGTCGGAATGATTTTTATCATCCTGACCATCCTGATTGCCGGTGCGTCCGCGGTTATTCCGGATCTGTTTATCCAGAAGATTATCGCGCTGATTAAAGATCATATCGAATCGGGTGACTGGGCGGCGGCTCAGCCGACAGCGTTACAAAACATCATTATTCTGGTTGTCATTTATCTGATTGCCTTAATCGGTGTATTCGTACAGTCACAGGTCGGTGCATATGTAACGCAGGGATATCTGAATAAAATGCGTAATCAGATGTTCCGCAAGATGCAGAACCTTCCGATAAAGTTTTTTGATACGCATAAAACCGGCGATATCATGAGTTATTACACGAATGATATCGATACGCTCCGTCAGCTGGTATCCCAGGGTTTGCCGACCTTAATCCGCTGCGGAATTATCGTTATCGGCGTCTTCTTTATCATGCTGTACTTCAGTCTCTGGATGACGCTTGTGGTAATCGGTGGCATCATCTTAATGACGATTGTAACGAGAGTATTAAGCGGCGGTTCCGCGAAATACTTCGTCCGTCAGCAGCAGGCACTCGGCCGCGAGGAAGGCTTCATTCAGGAGCACATGAATGGCCAGAAGGTTGTAAAGGTCTTCAATCACGAAGAAAAGTCCATCGAGGAATTCGATATATTAAACGAACAGCTCTACTCCGATGCATTCAAGGCAAATGCTTATGCCAACGCACTCGGACCCATCATCGGCAACATCGGTAACATTCTTTATGTTGTTGTTGCGATTGCCGGCGGTGCAATGTTAATCGCGGGAGTGAAGAATGTTTCACTTTCCGACATTATTCTGCCTTTGTTTACCGGAGCAAAAGGAGGACTGGAACTGGATATTTCTACGGTTATTCCGTTCCTTAACATGACCAAGCAGTTTACCGGTAACTTAAACCAGTTTACCCAGCAGATCAACATGATTGTCATGGCAATGGCCGGAGGTGAGAGAATCTTCGAACTGATGGATGCCGAGCCCGAACCCGATGACGGTTACGTAACGCTTGTAAACGCAAAACTGGATGAAAACGGTAATATCACCGAAACGAAAGAGCATACCGGAATCTGGGCATGGAAACATCCCCACGGCGACGGCACGCTTACCTATACGAAACTGGAAGGCGATGTACGTCTCTTTGATGTGGATTTCGGGTATGAGCCGAAGCATCAGGTGCTTTATGATGTATCCGTTTACGCAAAACCGGGTCAGAAGGTGGCATTTGTTGGTGCAACCGGTGCCGGAAAGACCACGATTACAAACCTGATTAACCGTTTCTACGATATTGCGGACGGAAAAATCCGTTATGACGGCATTAACATCAATAAAATCAAAAAATCTGATTTAAGACGTTCCCTCGGAATCGTTTTACAGGAGACAAACCTCTTTACCGGAACGGTTATGGAGAATATCCGCTACGGAAATCTGGATGCCACGGACGAGGAATGCCGGAATGCGGCAGCACTTGCCGGGGCGGATGATTTTATCCGCAGATTGCCGGAAGGATATGATACGATGCTGACCAATAACGGTGCAAACCTGTCGCAGGGCCAGAGACAGCTTATTGCCATTGCGCGTGCGGCCGTTGCGGACCCGCCGGTAATGATCCTCGATGAGGCAACTTCGTCCATTGATACGCATACCGAGGCAATTGTTCAGCGCGGCATGGACAAACTGATGGAGGGCAGAACGGTATTTGTAATCGCACACCGCCTCTCCACGGTTAAGAATTCGAACGTAATTATGGTGCTTGATCACGGTCATATCATCGAAAAAGGCTCGCATAAGGAGCTGATTGCGCAAAAAGGCACGTATTACCAGCTTTACACGGGTGCTTTCGAACTCGAATAAAGAAATTTTGCCTGCCTGCCAAATATGGCGGGACAGGCAATTTATCATTGCAAAATACAGCATAAACCGATAAAATATATATGGTAATTTTTGTTTTTGGGGGAAAACGAAATTCATTTCGGAGGAACTGACGATGACTTTTACATACGAGCTCCGTATGGTTATGAAAAGACTTTTGGCAGGCGATGTGGATGCTTTTCAGGGGTTCTACATCAATACGGTTAATGACATGTACTTCCACTGCAAGCTCGTAATCGGCAACGAGGACGAGACGCTGCGGATGATGATTAAAATCTACAAGGCGATGTTCATCCAGCTTGAACGTCTGGAAAGACCGGAAGATACCACGAAATGGTATAACAACATTCTTTATCAGCACCTTGTGGACTGGGTTAATGTCAATTGTGCCAACCAGTTAATCGGGGAAGAGAACGGCGAATACGACGAGTATCCCGGTGTGGAAGAGTATGTACGCGGTACCAATACACTTTTGGAATCCGAGGTGGCAAACCTTGCGGCAAGCTTTATCAATACGCTGGATTCCGTACATGCACTGACCGGTCTTGCATACTTCTATGACGGATTCGATGATGCACAGTTGGAAAAGTATTTACAGTGCGATTCGAAGGTAATTACCACCCGTATTAAATATGCGCGTAAGCAGATCAGTATTTATTCGCTGGAGTTCTGCAAACTGAACGATTACGAGGGTGCGAGAATCGACAACAACCTTCTGCTTCTTGCGTATGTACTGATTTTCAACGATGTGAAATTAAACAACGTGGAAGGCCTGTACGCGGCAATCTGCGATGCGTTGCAGTAAATTGATTTAAGTGAATACGAATGACTGCTTCCCCGCTTCGGAGGCAGTCATTTCTTTTATGTATGCGCAGACCCGCGTAAGGAAACTATTCTGCTTGCGCAGAAACGCGGGTCGATGAGACCACAGTACGATTAGTGGGACGCATAACGTGGTAGTCTGAATACGGTAGCAGGGAGAACATTTGGTACCGGGGTTGCAGGGAATATCATGGACCTCCCGGAAGATTTCGAAAAGAAAAGGCGAAAAAATGAGTTTGCAGTTCGTGCTTGGCCCAAGCGGCCACGGGAAAAGTACATATGTGCAGGATTATGTAATCAGGGAAGCCGCGGCTCACCGCGACCGTGATTACTTAATGATTGTGCCCGATCAGTTCACGATGCAGACGCAGATGATTATGGCGGGCAAGAATCCGAGCGGCGGAATCTTAAACATCGATGTTTTAAGCTTCGGACGTCTGACGCATCGAATTTTTGAAGAGGTCGGAAAGCCGGACTTAATTCCGCTGGACGATCTCGGCAAATGTCTGATTCTTCGCCGCGTCATTACAGAGCATGAAGAGGAACTGACGGTTTTAAAGAAGGGTGTTCATACGCCCGGTTATACCGAGGAAATCAAGAGTATTCTCTCGGAGTTTCTGCAGTACGGAATCCGTCCGGAGGATCTGGAGAACTATATCTGCAGGACAAAGAAGAGCGAGGCCGGAAACCCCGGTGCCGAGAGCAGCGGCGCGTCAATAATCCCGCCGGCCCTGTCTCACAAATTAAGTGACCTTCTCATCCTGTATCGGGCTTTCGAGCAGACGATGCAGGAAAAATATACCACCAAGGAAGAAACGCTTTACTGCCTCTGTGAGCGCATTCCGCGTTCGAAGCTTTTAAAGCGGAGCGTCCTGGTATTTGACGGCTTTACCGGTTTTACACCCCTGCAGGTGCGCGTCATCGGGGAACTTCTCCGCGTGTCGATGCAGATTATCGTAACGCTTCCGTACGAGGAAGGCGCAAAGGATGACCTTGGCAATCTTTTCTACCTGTCCGAGCGTACCATTGCAACGCTTTCCAAAGAAGCAAAGGATATCACAACGATGGAACCTCCGGTATATTTATCCGTGCACAACCGTTTTGAAAAAGTGCCTGCCGTTGCGCATCTGGAACGCAATCTTTTCCGCGCAAATTCGCAGGCCTTCGAAGGAAAGGCAGGGGAAATTCATCTGGATAAGTGTTTTGATGAAACGCACGAATGCCGTGTCATGATTCGTCATATTCAGGACTTAATCAAAGAACGCGGATACCGCTATCGCGATATGGCGGTGATTTGTCCGAATCCCGCACAATATGAAAAGATTCTCAAAGAGGAGTTCTCCAAGTACCGAATTCCGTATTTCATGGATACGACCGCGGATTTAATCCGCAATCCGCTTGTGAATTACCTGCGCACCCTCCTCGGCGTCTTAATGTACGACTATGAATACAGGGATGTATTCGGGTTCCTGCGCTCCGGAATGACGGGTCTTTCCAGGGAAGAAATCGATCTTTTGGACAATTACTGCGTCAAGTACGGCATTCGCGGAAAAAGCATGTGGAGAAAGCCGTTTGTTCACAAGGACGAGGAAACGCAGAATAAGCTGAATGAAATCCGCGAACGGTTTTTAAACCTGTTTGCACCGATTGAAGAAGTAAAGGCGGGAAAATTCGTTACCGCCAGAGAATGGCTGACCGCATTTTATGATGTGCTTCATAATGAGCATATTTCCGATAAACTCTGCGAGATGTCCGCTTTCTTCGAAAGCACGGGAGAAATCGACAAGGCACTTGAATACGAGCAGGTATACAAGTGGATTATGAAGCTCTTCGACCAGATTGTTTCCCTGATCGGAGACGAGGAAATCTCTCTGGAAGATCTTTCGCAGATACTGGATACGGGTTATTCGGAGATTCGTATCGGCATCATCCCGAAGAGTGTGGATGTTTTGCCGGTATGCGATTTGATCCGAAGCCGTTTCGGCAATATCAAGGCGCTCTTTATTCTCGGAATCAACGACGGCAATATTCCGGCGGACATCGGAAGCGGAGGAATCCTTTCCGATATGGAGCGCGAGATTCTGAAAAACTGCGACATGGAACTTGCACCCGGCAGGGACGAGGAAGGTTTCAAGGAGCATTTATATATCTATCAGGCGCTGACGAAGCCGACCGAGGAACTGTATTTATCCTACCTTGCCGTATCCGAAACCGGAGAGAGTAAAAAGCCGTCCTATCTGATCGGTGAACTGAAAACCCTCTTGCCGGATTTAAAGGAAACCGACGAAATAAAGAAGCGGAACACGCTTGCGTCAGGCAATATCCGGGATACCTTCCGTGCCCACAATTTACTGAGTAAAGAGGACCTTCTCGAGGAATTCGCGGGCCGCATCAATGATTATCTTCGCGGAATTTCTTCGGAGGAAGAAGTGCGTTATATTAAGGAACTCTTTGCGGTACTCTCCGCGGATGAGGACACGAAGAATAACGCACTCTGGACATTGCAAAGCGCATACATGCTCTACATCCCGCAGGCACTGGAAAGTTCACTTGCAAAGCGGCTTTACGGGGAAATTATGAACTGTTCCGTAAGCAGTCTGGAAAAATACGCGGGCTGTGCCTATGCACACTTCGTCAAATACGGGCTTGGCTTAAAACAGCGCGAGATTCATGCCGTCGCATCGAATGATGTCGGAAACATTACGCATGCCGCCCTGGAAGAATTCGGTAAGTTCTTAAAGAAACACGGCGAAGAGTTTGCGAGTGTTTCAAAAGAGCGTTCCGAAGAGATTATCGATAAAATCGGCGAGGAAATCTGTGACGGCTACAACGGCGGACTTTTAGCAGGTTTCGATCAGAACGAATATTTAAGAAAACAGTTGAAGAGAGTTCTGCGCCGAAGCGTGGAACGTTTAAAAGAACAACTGCGGCGCGGCGATTTTACACCTGCTTTTTATGAACAGAAATTTGAACGGCTTTGCAACGACGGACGTGCGATGTTAAGCGGTAAAATCGACCGAATCGACAGTTACGAAACCGACGAATCGGTTTATGTCAAAATTGTGGATTACAAGAGCGGTGACAAGGATTTCGAGCAGAAACTCTTCGATTGCGGCGTACAGCTGCAGACCGCGGTTTACTTAAGCGAGGCTTTAAAGAAATACCGTCATGACTACCCGGGTAAGGATGTGATTCCGGCGGCGATGTTCTATTACCGTATGCAGGATCCGCTCGTCAATGCATCCAAACTGGCCGGAAAAGATCTTGAGAAAGAGCGTAACATTATGCTCCGACCGACCGGACTTCTAGCCGGGGACGAAGAGATTTGTTCCCACTTAGAGCGTGAGTGGGAGGCCGGAAAGAGCGACGTAATTCCTGTAAACCGCAAGGAGGACGGTTCCCTTCCGACCGGACCGAAGAGCGGAAACAACGCGGTAAAGTCCAGAGAGGAACTCGAAGACATTCTGAAGACCGCGGATGAAAAAGTGGAAGAGCTTTCGAGAGGGATTGCATCGGGCGAAATCAGCGTTTCCCCTTTGATTTTTAAGGAATTTGATGCATGCGAATACTGTGCATATGCGGATGCATGCGGGTTTGACGAACGGCTCGGAGGTTACCGGCACCGCATTCCCGAAGGAGCGTCGGAAATCGACGATGAGGATTAAGCATGGCAGATTATACACCGACAAAAGAACAACAGCAGGTGATCGATATCAGAGACCGCAATGTCCTGGTTTCCGCGGCTGCGGGAAGCGGTAAGACGGCGGTTTTAACCAGGCGTATCGTCGGAAGGATTATGGAAGAAAACGGTCCATCCATCGACAGTATGCTCATCGTGACCTTTACGGAGGCTGCCGCAGCGGAGATGCGCGAGCGAATCGGCAGGGCCATCCGCGACAAATTAAAGGAAGAACCGGGAAACGAAAAACTCTTAAAAGAGCAGACAAAGGTGCATTCGGCGCTTATTATGACGATTCACGGCTTCTGCCTGTATCTGATTCGCAATCATTTTGACCGGATTGGGCTCGATCCTTCGTTCCGTGTGGCATCGGAAGAAGAGTCGGCGTTGCTTTTTGCGGACTGCATGGATACCGCGCTGCTGGATTTATGCAATGACCGTCCCGAAGAGTATGAAGCGCTTTTGGAACATTTTGCGCCCACGCTGTACGAGGATGATTTCCGGCAGATTCTGCTCTCCTTAAAGAATGCTGCGGAGTCAAACCCCTTTGTTGATGAGTGGTTTGAAAAGATGCAGAGTTTCCTGACGGGATTTGCGAAAGATCCCGCGACATCCCAATTGTACAAAGACGGTCGTGATTACGAAAACGGCGTATTGAAGGATTGTATCGCTTCACTGAAGGAAGCGTACCGCCTTTGCGAGGAACCGGACGGGCCGGCAAAATACATGCCGATGTTTGAAAGCGACATAAGGTATGTCGAATCGGTTCTTGCCGAGGAAGATTTTACGCAGAGAGAATTTCTGCTTCGCAACCCCGACTGGATGCGTCTGGCTTCGGAGAAAAACACGGAGCTTAAGAGCCGCGCCCAGGGCATTCGCGATGAGGTAAAGGAGCGGATAAAGGGCCTTCTTGCGGAGTTTTATTCGGTACCGTATGAAACGGCGGTGGAGGATGATGCCAAAAGTGCCGAACTGTTAATCAGGCTTCTTAATCTGGTAAAGGATATCGTTCGCCGTTACCGGGAAGAGAAGAGTAAGAAGAACTTAATCGATTTTTCAGACATGGAGCATTATGCCCTGAAGATTCTTCTGGTGAAGGAAAACGGCGATTATGTTCCTTCTCCGGTTGCGTTATCGTATCGCGAGCATTTTTCGGAGGTCATGGTCGACGAGTACCAGGACAGTAATGACGTGCAGGAGACGCTTCTTAACGCAGTGGCCAAATGCGAGGGAACATTCGGAAACCGTTTCATGGTGGGCGATGTAAAGCAGAGCATTTACCGGTTCCGCCTGGCAAGGCCGGAGATTTTTCAGAAAAAATGCAAAACCTACCGTCCCATTGAAGAAAAGGAAAACACCTCCGACATCCGGATTAATCTTTCGAAGAATTTCCGAAGCCGCAGGGAGGTCATCGACAGCGTGAACTGTTTCTTCCGCAATGCGATGTTTGAAGAAGTCGGCGGAATCAAATACGATCAGGACGCAGAACTCTACCTTGGTGTGGATTATCCCGATTTTGAAGGCGATACGGACCAAACCGAGCTGATTTATTTAAATGACGGGGTGTGGGAAAACTCCGGCATAAAGGAAAAAATCCGCAGGGAAGCTTTGGTTTGCGGCAGCAGAATCCTTCAGATGAAAGAGGAAGGATTTCAGGTTGCCTGCAAAGATTCCGACGGAAAATGGTCGCACAGGGATTTTAACCTCGGCGATGTTGTCATTCTGATGCGCAAGACCACGAAGCGTGCGAATATTGTCAAAGCAACGCTGGAAGAGATGGGAATTCCGACCGTGATTGCCTCGAAAGAGGGCTATTTTATGGCGCCGGAGGTAATTCATATCATCAACTGGATTACGGTTATCAATAATCCGATGCAGGATATTCCGCTTCTGGGAGTTTTGCATCATCCGACGGTCGGCTTTACGGAGAATGACCTTGCCACCATCCGCATCGGTAATAAAACCGAGCTTTTGTACGATTCCCTCCTTCGCTACGGGGAAGTCGGGGAGAATAAAGAAATAAAAGAAAAAATCGCCGGCTTCTTGGAGCGTCTTTCATTCTACCGTGCCGAAAGCGAGCGTACCAATGTATACGATCTTTTGGAAAAACTGGTGGAGCGCGAAGGTTTAAAGATTTATTACCGTGCGCTTCCGATGGGGGAGCAGAGGATTGCAAATTTAAAAATCCTTTTCCAAAAGGCCGAGGAGTTTACACAGGGCGGATATGCGGGGCTTTTCGATTTTGTCCGCTATCTGGAGAACGTAAAGAACCACGAAATCGATTTCGGTGAGGCCAATATCCTTGACGAGAATGCGGATGTGGTGCGGATTTTTACCATGCATAAAAGTAAAGGACTCGAGTTCCCAATCTGCTTTATCTTAGGATGCGGCGAGTCGCTGAAGGGAAAACGCGACCGTGCCGAAGTGGCGGTCGGAAACGGATACACAATGGCAACGGATTTTGCCGATACCGTGGAAAGAATCAAGCGCAAATCCTATGCGCGTTCGGTGATTCTCGCGGCGGAAGCGAAAGAAAAACGCGGTGAAGACTTAAGACTTCTTTATGTGGCAATGACCAGAGCCAAAGAGAAACTGATCATGATCGGAACCTGTCCGAAGAAACTTGCGGAGGGCGTCGGTGCATTCGGAAGCCCGAGACCGTTTCGTATCAGTGAGATTCAGGATGCTTCTTCATTTATGAAACTCCTGCTTCCCGAAGCGGAACGGAATCCGCAGTATTTTAAGGTAAGTGAATTTACATTTGAAAATGTGGCTCGTACACAAAAAGCGGAGGGACTCGGCAGAAGTCTTCTGCGTGAGGAACTTTTGAATGTGACACCGGCTCCGGCGGGCAGCTTTGAAGAGTTTGTATATCCGCATGAGAGCCTTGCAAACGTGTTTACCAAGACCACGGTTTCGGATTTGAAAAAAGCGGCTTATCTGGAAGAAGAGGAAGCGGGCGATGAGCTTTTCAAGGATGCCGAAGGATATGCCGAAAACGGACGCGGGGAAGAATATATTCCGCTCTTTATGAGAGAAGAAGAAAAGGTGATGTCCGGTTCGATTTACGGTACCGCGCACCACAGAGTCATGGAGCTTCTGGAATTCGGAGCGTTTGATCCGGATACACTTGGTACGGATGATGCCAATGCGCGCAAAGAACTCATTTCCATGCGAGAGGGATTTGTGCGGGACGGATTCATTCCGGCCGAAGAGGATAAGCTTGTACGGAACGATTCGGTTTTGAAATTCTTAAAGACCGATCTTGCAAAGCGCATGAAAGCGGCGGAGAGCGCAGGGGTATTGTACCGCGAGCAGCCGTTCGTACTGTCGCTTCCGGCATCGGATGTCTGGAAGGAGGCGCCCGAATCGGAGAAGGTTCTGGTACAGGGTGTGATTGATGCTTATTTTGAAGAGGATGGCGAATTCGTACTTCTTGACTATAAGACCGATTCCAAAGTGGATGAGGCGGAATTAAGGAAGCGTTACAAGACGCAGCTTGATTATTATGCGAAAGCGTTGGAGCGACTGGAAGGAAAGAAGGTGAAGGAAGTATTGATTTATTCCTTCTTCCTCGGAAGAGTGATTTCGCTTTGATATTGAGGCTTTCAAAAGCCAATACAAACCAGGTCTGTTCGAGCACGGACAGATCGGAAAGTGACCATGCATAACATGGGCAACGGAACCAACGAACAGAATAGGAAACAGGGCAGCAGCACGTTCTGGTGGGACGTGCTTGTTGGCGTGCGTCTTTTTGCAATGTATACGGTGCTCTATTTCGGTCTGCTTCTGCTTTTGCCGGCTGTATTTCCATTCTTTCACGAGAATCTGCAGATTGCATCGTTTCTTGCAAACATCCTGGCGGGAAGTGTGGTCTTCGTATGCCTGCCGAAGGATATGAGGAGGGTGCGGTTCTTTGAACGTGAATCCGGCACGATAAAACGGTTGCTTACCGCCCTCGGAATTATAATGCTCTCGTTCGGCGGAACGATTGTTTTAAATATTCTGATGGGACTGATTCCCTGGGGACTCTTTATCAAAGAAGAGATGCAGTATTCCTCGGATTACGCATTCTCCATTCCTCTGTGGCTTTCAATCATCGGAGTCGGCTTTGTCGTGCCGTTTTCGGAAGAGGTTTGTTTCCGCGGAGTCCTTTATCAGAGTTTTGCAAAGCATATGAAAGTGCCGGTTGCAATGGCGCTTTCCGCACTGATTTTTGGAATCTATCACTTTAATATCCAGCAGGGAATTTATGCATTCTTCATGGGACTTTTGCTTGCGGCGGTTGTGGAAAAAACCGGAGCGTTATCCGCAAGCATTCTCTTTCATGCCGTATCGAACCTGACGGTAACCCTGTATTCGAATATTCCCGAAGTATTGAAAGTTCTTGATACCCTGCCCGGTCTGATTGTAAGTATCGTATTGCTTGCGGCAGGAGTAATCCTCGTCTTTGTTCTGCCGGCGATTTCTCCGGGAGCGAAGAACAGGAATAAAAACTCCGGGGAAGAGTCCGGGGAGGGTGAAACATGACGGAAATCTCGGTATCGGTTCGCTCGCTCGTGGAATTCATCCTTCGAAACGGTGACATAGACAATACAAAAGGCGGTCGCAGCAGCGTGGATGCCATGCAGGCGGGCAGCAGGATTCATAAGAAACTCCAGAAAGCCGCCGGAAGCGATTATGAGGCGGAAGTGCCGCTCTGCCTTACCGTGCCGTTCGAAGATTTTATGCTTCGCGTCGAAGGAAGAGCCGACGGAATTATTACGAAGAAAACCGGCGTTACCATTGATGAAATCAAGGGAACCTATAAAGACCTTTTGAAACTGAATGCGCCGGATATTCTGCACTTGGCACAGGCAAGATGCTATGCCTACATGGTCTGTATAAAAGAGGATCTGGCGAAAATCAGTGTGCAGGTTACTTACTGCAATCTGGAAACCGAAGCGGTACGGCGTTTTAAGGAAACCTTAACCAGACAGGAGATTACGGATTGGTTTACGGCCCTTTTAAGGGAATATGAAAAATGGGCACGCCTTGAGGTTGAGTGGAATGAAATCCGTACGAAGAGCATCGGCGGGATGATTTTCCCCTTTGATTACCGCAAAGGGCAGAAGAAACTGACCGAAAAATGCAAAAACGCATACGATAAAGGCCGTTTCCTTTTTCTGGAAGCACCGACCGGATGCGGCAAAACGATTACGACGTTGTATCCGGCAATCGAAACGATGGGAGAGGGAAAGGCGGAAAAGATTTTTTATTTAACGGCCAAAACCATTACCCGGACCGTTGCCGCGGATACATTAAATATTTTAAGACGGAATGCGCTTCGCATCCGAAGCATCGTGCTGACTGCGAAAGAGAAGATTTGTGTCTGCAAAGAACCCGATTGCAACCCGCGCGACTGCAAACGGGCCAAGGGGCATTACGACCGGATTAATGACTGCATTTATGCAGTTATTACGTCCGAGGAGGAATTAAGCCGGGAGCTGATTGAACGCTATGCGGAAGAATACCGTGTCTGTCCGTTTGAATTAAGCCTTGACTTAAGCCTTTTTGCCGATGTGATTATCTGTGACTACAATTATCTGTACGATCCGCATGTGTATCTTCGCCGTTTCTTTGCGGACGGACAGAGAAGCTCCTATCTGTTTTTGACGGATGAGGCGCACAATCTCGTGGACCGTGCAAGGGAAATGTACTCCGCGACGCTCATGAAAGAAGAGATGCTTGCGCTGGCACGCTATTTGGAAAGCGAATGTCTGGGGGAGCAAAAATCGCCGATTCCGTTACGCTTTGCCCGACCGATTATCGATTCGCTTAAGGAATGCGACAAGTCCTTCCTTTTGGTGAAACGCAAATGCGATAAAGGCTTTTATGTGTACGAGGATACGGATGCCTTTGCACCGCAGCTTCGGGCATTAAACCGTTTTGCCTCGGTGGTACAAAGATTCCTCGAAGAAGAGGAAAAGCGCGGCGGCGATGTCCGTAAGGCAATTGTGAATTATTATTTTAAGGTCAGTCATTTCCGCGACATGTGGGAGTTGATGGGCGATGAGTACAAACTCTATGCCGAACTGGATTCGGACGGGAATCTGAGTGTCAAACTTCTGTGCATGGATCCCGGAAGACTTTTGCAGGGCTGTCACATGCGGGGACGGGGCGGCGTTTTATTTTCCGCGACAATGTCGCCGACGGACTATTACAAGGACCTCCTGGGAGGACGCAAGGAAGATCCCGTATTCGCGGCGGAGTCGATTTTTTCCAAAGAAAATCGCAGAATCCTGGTTGCGAAAGACGTGACCAGCCGTTATGATGACAGAACAAAAGAAAATTACGAGCTGATTGCAGGCTATATTTATAAAAGCGTGAAGGTACACGCGGGAAATTACATGGTATTTTTCCCTTCGTTTGATTTTGCCGAAAGGGTGTATAATGCTTTACATGAGCGATATGCACCGATTCTGTTCGATATCGTGATGCAAAAGGAGAATATGTCGGAGTCTGAGCGTGAGGCATTCGTGGCAAAGTTTCGCAAGTCCGCGGCTTCGGCGAATGCGGCAGCGTCAAACGGATTGCCGGCCGGGTTGAAAAAAACGGAGGACAGTCAGGTTCAAATGCCCGGTTTTGGAAGCGATACCGGCAAAAAACGCGGAAAAACACTTCCCCTGACGAAGGGACTTGCGGGTATGAAGAGCCTTCCCGGAAATCCCATGCAGAGTCTTGTGGGCTTTTGCGTCATGGGCGGGATTTTTTCCGAAGGAATTGATCTGACAGGGGAGGATTTAATCGGCGTTATCGTGGCAGGCGGCGGAATTCCCTACCTGACAAGGGACCGTGAACTGATGCGCGAATATTTTGACGAAGACGGCGGAAAAGGCTTTGAATATGCCTATATGATTCCGGGTCTTAACAAGGTTTTGCAGTCCGCGGGACGTCTGATTCGTACCGAGGAGGACGAAGGCTGCATCCTTTATTTAGAAAAGCGTTTCCGGAGACCGGAGTATGACGCGATTTTTCCAAAGCATATGAAACCGGAGCTCGAAGTAACCGTATCGACCGTAACAAAGCATATGGCGGACTTCTGGGCGGATGCCGGATCTCATAGAAATTAAAACTACGGAGGTTTTACACAATGTGGGCTTATGAAAGCGTATTTTATCAGATTTATCCGTTGGGATTTGCGGGAGCACCCTTCGAGAATGACGGTGTGCTGGAACACCGCATCTTAAAGGTGATTGACTGGATTCCGCACATGAAGAAACTCGGAATCAATGCGATTTATTTTTCGCCGGTTTTTGAATCCGATACCCATGGATACAATACGAGGGACTATACGAAAATCGACTGTCGTCTCGGTACCAATGAGGACTTTGCAAAAGTATGCAAGGCCCTTCACAAAGAAGGCATCAAGGTGGTTTTAGACGGCGTATTCAATCATGTCGGCCGCGGTTTCTGGGCATTTCAGGATGTTTTAAAGAACCGCGAGAGTTCTCCTTATGTCAGCTGGTTTAACCGTATTGCATTTGACGGAAACTCCAATTACAATGACGGACTCTGGTATGAAGGCTGGGAAGGCAATTACGACCTGGTAAAGCTCAATCTTCACAATGAGGATGTGATTCAGCATATTTTCCATGCCGTGGAAGGCTGGATGAATGAGTTTGACATCGACGGCATCCGTCTGGATGTGGCATACTGCCTCGATTACGGATTCTTAAACCGCCTGCGAGGATTCTGCGATTCGAAGAAAGAGGACTTTTTCTTACTCGGAGAGGTGCTTCACGGCGAGTACGGCAGAATGTTAAACGAAATGAATATCCATTCCGTTACGAATTATCAGTGCTACAAGGGAATTCATTCTTCGTTTAATTCCGCGAATATGTTTGAGATTATTCATTCCCTGCTTCGTCTGTTTGAGGATCAGCAGTGGGCGGTGGCACGAGGTGCTCATCTTTTAAGCTTTGCGGATAATCATGATGTAACGCGTATTGCAAGCATCATTCAGGATCCGAACTGTCTGCCGCTTGTGTATGCAATGGTGTTCGGTATGCCTGGTATCCCCTGCGTTTACTACGGTTCCGAGTGGGGCACAAAGGCGGACAAGTCCCAGGGAGATCCCGCACTTCGTCCTTGCTTTGATAAGCCGGAGTGGAACGAGCTTACGGACTTTATTGCGAAACTTGCCAACGCCAAGACCGGAAGCGAAGCGCTTAACTACGGTAATTTCCGTAGCGTGGTTTTGACGAATAAGCAGTGCATTTTTGAAAGAAAAAGCGAAAATGAGCGTGTGCTCGTAGCCATCAACATGGATTCAAACGATTATACGGCGCATTTCGATGCAGGATGCGGTCAGGCGGTTGACCTGATTACCGGCGAGCTGCATGATTTCGGCGGCGGAAGTCGGATGCCGGCTTATTCTGCGGCATTCTGGAAGTGCGAACGATAAACGCCGGAGTTTGAAAAAATCTTGGGAAAAAGATTATGAAAGAAGCGGTAAATGAGAAACAACCGAAGAACGAAAGCACCTTTGACCGGATTCTTCTGGCTTGCGGTTATGTTTTGATTTGCCTGCTGTTAATCGGTGTGCTGGGAATTGTGCTTTTGGCCGGCGCAATCCTGGCAACCGCTTTATTTGCCGTCGTGCTTGCGGGAATCGCAGAATTCTTCGGCGGACTGATTCTGACCGGTGCGGGGCTGGTTCACATGATTTCCATGCCGCGAGGGTCGGTAATTAATGTGGGCCTTGGAATGGCCGTGTCCATTCTGGGAATCCTGACGGAATTATTCTTATTCTGGGTGGCGCTTGATGTTGTGCCGTGGATGATCGGAAAAGTTCGAAAAGAGAAGCCTCATGTGATGGCGAAGGATATTCGAGGATATTGCGGACGGGTTCTTCGAACAGGTCTGATTCTCGGCGGAATCGGAATTGTCCTTATTGTGGTCGGCCTGCTTTTAGGCGGTGCTTCGGATATCCGGAAACGCTCGGTTCTTGCGTACCGTGAGACCATGGAGGCGATAGAGGATACGGCCAGAATGCTGCCTTTTTCGAAGAGTTTCCAGAATATGAATCTGCTTTCGTTTGATTACAAGGACCGTGTTTTCAGCGTGGGACTCAATGATTACTACGATTTGTATCACGGGGACAAAGAGTATACAAAGGTGGCGGATGCGTCCGAGGTGCGTTCTCTGAAGGTCAGTGCTTTAAGCGGAGTTTTCAGCATTCTGCCGAACGAGAATGACGAGTATGCCGTGCAGAGTTTTGAAAGCGGGGACTATCAGGTATTTCTCGAGGACGGGACACTGATCGTGGATATCTATCCCTATCTGCATTCCGCAAAGGAAGAGGATCTGCCGCAGGTGATGCTGCTTGTTCCGAAGGATGTGTACTTCGAGTCCTTTGAACTGTACTGTTCGGGCCGTGCAATGGTTTCCACCGCGGATTTAAAGGGTGACGAAGCGTATGTATTTTTCCCGATGGGAGAAGCCTTATTCTTAGACCGCATGGATTTTAAGAGTGTGCATATCCAGAGCGGACTCGGCGACCTTACCGTGGAGCATTTGACCGCGGACGAGGTATTTGCGGATGCCGGCAGCGGCGAGATGGTTTTGAAAGATGTTTCGGTTGGCAATGTTTCGCTGACGGAGAGTTCCGGAAAACTCATCGTGCTTGGTAAAATACTCGGAGATATTTCGATTCAATGCGGCGTCGGGGAAGTGCGAATCCTGCTTGACGGTTTTACGGCGGATGATTATCATCTGGCTTTGAAGGGCACCCCGAATGAAATGCGTATCGGGGAGACGAATTATAAGGGGTATCCGCTTTTTGTATCGAAGGAAGCTTCAAAGGATGTAGCAAAGGACGGAATGAAGGTAAAAACGATTTCCGCGGATGTAAGAATCGGCAGGGTGTCGGTAGAATAAAATATGGCTGAACGCCGTCGATGACGCGGACGGATGTGTAAAAGGAGATGTAAGAATGAAATACTGTTTTAATTGTAATACGCCGATGAAGGATGAAGAAAATATCTGCGTAAGATGCGGAGCCGACCAGGGAAATGCGGGAAGCGTTTATCCGGCAGGCGGATACGGCGGGCAGATGTACTATGACGGGATGCAGGCGGAGAAAGAGGTTAAGACAAGGTCTGCGGCGCTTCCGATTGCATCATTTGTTCTGTCATTCTTTCTGGCACCCATCGGCGTTCTTCTCGGAATCATAGCGCTGATAACGAAGAGTTCAAAGAAAGGATTCGCCGTTGCGGGTATCGCAATCGGTCTTTGCGGTTCGCTTTGTGCGCTGGGAATCGGCGCTGTTATTGTTCCGCAGTATATGAAATATGTCGAAAAGTCAAAGGTTGCTTCGGACAATATGCTTTGTGACAGCGTGCGGTCCGCGATTGTTACCGCAATGCTGGATCCTTCGGTTGTGATGAAACCGGATAACGGAATTCCGTTCAATTCCGACTGGGTGTATGTAAAAAACATAGATGATAATACCCCGTTCGGAAAGGAAGTACGTGATATTCTCGGCTTTCCGCTTTCAAAAGCGGATGAAGAGATTAAATCCCATTATCAGGGCAGCACGGCATACGGCATGCAGTTTCGGATTACCGGATCGAATATGGTGGAAGTAAGAATCGAGTACTCCGATTCAACAGGGCGAAAAGGAGCAGCCGGTCC
>CADCOL010000224.1 GCA_902803015.1 uncultured Lachnospiraceae bacterium
CAGAACATGGGGTGGTAAAATGTATCGTTATTTCTTTATTGCAAAAAACAATATGAAGAAGCAGAAGGGCGACATGATCACGTTCTTCATCATGACCGCTCTCTCGGCATTCATGATTTTCCTCTGCATAAATCTTTTAGTCGGCACGTTCCGTGTCTGCAACACCAACAAGGAAGTCATTAACGGTTGTGACATCCTGATCCTGAAGGGGCAGGACGAGGTCAGTACCTTTAAATTAAAAGAGATTATCCAGGGCGATGAAAACGTAACGAATTACGAGCAGAACAAGTTCCTGAACGGGTCGATGAAACACCGCAAAAAGGGAAAATCCGGATGGACCGACTACTTTTTTGCACTTGCTTCCTACGAAGAGGAGAGTAAATATCAGACCCCGAGCATTAATGTAAAATCATTTTCCGGTAAGGACATTGTTCTTCCGATTTCCATGTCCACGGTTTATAAAATCGGCGATGATATGGAACTTAAAATCGGCGAAAATATCTATGATTTCCGTGTAGCGGGATTTAACGAGGATTATATCTGGTCGTCCCCGATGAACATGGGAACTTATTGGTGCTTTATTTCCGAAAAAATGTACAACCAGATCGAATTCGAAAGTCCGGGTTATGCAGCTCCCTACTATATCATCAAATTACAAATGTCGGACAAAGCGATAAAAAACCATGTTTCGGATGATGATGAAGCGGATGCCATTTTCGGCGAATACAATTTATGGGTACAGAATTACCAGAAAACACACCCGGGCTTTTATGACGATATGAGCAATTACTTTTCGTGCAGCATGATGATGATGGCGGGAATGATTCTTCCCTTCCTCTTCATCGCTATCATCCTGGTATTCGCTTTGATCGTTTTAACGGTTGCACTGGTGGTAATCGACTTCTCCGTGAAGAATTTTATCATGGACAATATGAAGAATACCGGAATTATGGAAGCCGGCGGATATACCGTTAAGGAGATGGTTTTGATTCTCCTTGTACAGCTTCTTTCGGTATCGTTTGCGGGAAGTTTTGCAGGAGCCCTGATTGCAGCACTGCTTCAGAAAAAGATCGGTTTCATTATGCTGTATCTTTTGGGATTATCATGGAACCAGAGTCCCGACATGATGGTGTTTGCGGGTACTGTTTTGGGAATCTGCGGAATCATCGCAATCTTCACGCTCTTCCTCGGAAGACAGTATAAAAAGACCAGCGTTCTGGATGCACTGCGTGGCGGAATCAATACGCATAACTACAAGAAAAATGTATTTCCCTTTGATAAATCTGCTCTGCCTCTTTCCTTAACACTTGCTTTGAAAGAAACTTTCGGAAAATTCAGAAGTCAGATCGGCGTCATCTTAATCATGGCGGTGCTGGCATTCTCCGCGGCGATGGGCTTCGGAATCTACGAGAATATGGGAAAAGACGTGGATGCACTCCTTCGGATTTCCGGTCTCGATATCAATGATGCCGATTTTTCCGGCGATTTAAATATGTTTGAGACAGTGAAAGAATTCGAATGTGTCGATCGGATTCATTATGAAAACTGGTTAGCTTTGGATTATATTTCCGGAAAGAAGGTCAAGACCATCACCACCAGAACCATTTCCGATACATCGCTTATGAGACCGGAGATGATGGTGGAAGGCCGCTGGCCTGCGTATGAAAATGAAATGGCGCTCGGATCGAGTGCGGCTACAAATCTCGGAAAGAAAGTCGGCGATACAATTATCGTAAGAAACGGTGAAGAAGAAGCATCCTACCTGATTACCGGAATTATGCAGACCTTTAATAACATGGGTATGATGGCATATATGACGACGGAAGCGTATGAAAGAATCGGAAGAACACCGAACGATGTAAACGTCCGCATAAATCTGAAGAAGGGATATACCTTCGCGGATCTTGAGAAGGAATTCAAGGATGTTTATCCGGATGTGGAGCTTACCGACGAATACGCATCCACCGGCGGACTGTTCACGATGCTTAAGACATCCATGGCAGCGATTATGGTAATCATCATGCTGGTTACCGCATTCATTGTAGCTCTGGCGGAAGCACTTTTAATCCGTACCAGAATTACGAAAGAGTGGAGAAACTTAGGCGTGAATAAGGCACTCGGATTCACTTCGAACCAGCTTATTACACAGGTAATGCTTTCCAACGTGCCGGCAATTACAATCGGAATTGTACTCGGACTGATTCTGGTAACATTCTTCGGCGGCAAGGTAATGCTTCTGATGTTTACGATTTTCGGCTTCCGCAAGGTGGCATTCAGCTTATCACCGGTTGCATATATTTCGGTAGTCCTGGTCATCTTCGGCGTGGCAATGTTTGTTTCCTGGTTCAACGGAAAGCGCATTAAGAAGCTCGAACCGGTGAAGATGATAACCGAGGAATAATATGGTATAATCGTAGTGGAGGGGAATTCACTATGAAATATGATTGTTTAATAGTAGATGATGAAGAAGTACTCGCTCGTAATACGTGCGAGTACTTTAACATGTTTGAGATAAAAACTTTTGTGACATTCAGTATTGCCGAAGCGGAGGCATTTTTCAAAGAAAATGATGCTTCGCTTCTTTTGCTGGATATCAACTTAGGAGACGGAAGCGGGTTTGAATTCTGTAAGAAGATCCGTGAGACAAAGAATATCCCGATTCTTTTTATCTCCGCGCGCAATACCGATGATGATAAAATCATCGCGCTGAATATCGGCGGCGACGATTATATCGAAAAGCCGTATTCGCTCGGCGTGCTGCTTGCAAAGGTTCGTGTCGTGCTGAAGCGCTACGGGGCAGGTGCGGACGGCAACGGCAGTGAGGGCGCCGGCGGTTCGGGTGCGGATGCTTCGGGCGTGCGTCCGGCAGC
>CADCOL010000225.1 GCA_902803015.1 uncultured Lachnospiraceae bacterium
AACTTTACCAAAAGTTTGCCGATATTATGTAAAATACAATTTTTTCTTGCCCGTTTCCTTGTGATTTGTTATAATTCTTTTAATTGGATAGGTGTGCGCTTTTTGCGCCCTGATGAGGGAAAATGGCAGATTTTTGGTATATCGGACACAATGCAATAGTAGTACTTTTCACGATGCTTTTCTTGGTCGGTATTGTAGTCGGAAGTTTCCTGAATGTCTTGATTTTCCGTATCCCCCTGAAAGAGGATATTGCAGTTGAAAGATCGCACTGCATGCATTGCGGTCATATCCTTTCATGGTATGAATTAATCCCGTTGTTTAGCTGGATTATTCAGGGGGGCAAGTGCAGAGCGTGCAAAGCCAAGATTTCGATTCAGTATCCGATTGTGGAAGCCCTGAATGCAATCCTCTGGATGGTAGTTGTCTGGGCGTGGGGATTAAGATGGGAGAGCGTACTGTTCTGCATCTGCTCCTCGATTCTGATTGTTCTTTCGGTCATCGATGAAAGAACGCAGGAGATTCCAATCGGACTTAATATCGCAATCGCAATCCTCGGTGCGGCCAGAGTAATTCTGAAGCTTACCGGTGTTGCAACAGCAACCGGCCCCTGGTATGAATACTTAATCGGTGCGGTTTGCGTAAGCGGATTGTTCCTCTTAATTGTTCTTATTACAAAAGGAAGAGGAATGGGCGGCGGAGATGTAAAGCTGATGGCTGCGGCAGGATTACTGCTCGGCTGGAAACAAATCATCCTTGCCATGATGATCGGATGCATCCTCGGTTCCGTAATCCATTTACTGAGAATGGCATTGGATAAGAAGAAAAAGAAAGAACATGTACTGGCCTTCGGACCGTACCTTGCAATCGGGATTTATTTAACCATCATTTTCGGAAATCCCATTATTGACTGGTATTCAGGTTTCTTTACCAGAGTTTAATCCGTAGTTAATCCGGCACTCAAGCCGGTTTAATGAAATAAAAATCTTAAGACTTTAATGAAAGGGGACGAAAAAATGGAACAGAAACTATTGTCCATTTATATCGGCAATGATGTAACGCGAATCTGCGAACTTGTCAGAAAGTCTGCAACAAGCATCATCGTCAATAACGCCACTGAAGTTTCGACACCTTCGGGCGCTCTTGATGACGGCTATATCACAGACGTTCCTTCAATCGCAGAGGCAGTCAGAGGCTGCGTTTTCGGACGTGGATTCTCTGCAAAGAATGTAGTCTTCACGATTTCATCGAAGAAGATTGCAAGCAAGGAAATCGTTATTCCTTATGTTAAGGGTGACAAGAAGATTTCTCAGATCCTTACGGCAAATGCTGCTGAGTATTTCCCGATGAGTACGACGAATGATTTCATCTTCGCTCATACCGTTATGGAAAACTTCCAGGACAGCGAAGGAAAGAAGACCCGTTTGACAGCGGTTGCAGCTCCCAGAGATATGGTTGAGGGCTACTACGAACTGGCAGAAGAGTTAAGACTTCAGGTTGAGAACATCGACTATGTAGGAAACTCCGTACTTCAGTTGCTGGCACTTCAGATGAAGGAAGGAAGCACCGAACTCGTTCTTCAGATCGAGAAGGAATCCACCTTCGTTAACATTATGTCCGGTAAGGATGTCATCTTACAGCGTTCCGTTCCCTATGGTAAGAATGCAGTTATTAACTCCATGATGGAGATTAAGAAGATGTCCGAGAAGGAAGCAAAAGTGCTTCTTTCCAACCGCAAGATGATTGCAGAGCAGGTTACCGAGGAAGAATATGCGGAAGCAGTTCGTTACCTGGTAAGCTCCATCGGACGTATCGTAGAATATCACAGATCCCGTAACCCGGAGAGAGTTATCGACGGTATCAAGGTATTCGGTGAAGGTTCCGCTATTGAAGGAATCGATGAAGTATTGCAGCAGGAGTTGGGTGCAGAGGTTAGCCACTTCGATCAGCTGAATGGTGTAAGAGTTGCCGGCAAGGCATACCTTACCGCTGAGACTGCACTTCATTACCTTGCAAACTTCGGTGCCGTACTCAATCCTATCGGATTAACCATTACGGTCAGCAAGTCCAAAGAGCAGAGCTCTCAGCTTGTTAACAAGTTACTGTTCGTTGCTCTCGGAATTGCAGTAGTAGTTATGGGTACACTCAGTGCTTTGAAACTTGTTAAGTACTTCGGACTTAAGACGGCAGAGAGACTGATTGAAGAAGATATCGCCCAGATGGAAGATATCGAGCAAATCGCTCAGGAATATGAAAAATCCGTTGAGTCCTATAAGATCGTAAAGAACTTTGCTGACGGAACCGTTTCCGATAACGAAATGGTTTACCAGCTTGTATGTGACCTTGAGAAGATTCTTCCTTCCAATGCATATATCGACCAGTTCGATTCTCAGGACGGTATCGTAAGCCTTCAGCTTACCACCAGCGAGAAAGATGCGGTTGCAGATGTGATCGTAGCATTAAAGGAACTTGATTATGTTCAGGGTGTAGTTCTTACAGACGGTACTGATGAATGGGCAGAATATGCACTTCATATTACCGAGTTGCAAGAAGGCGAAGTGTTCAATATCCACGGACAGGATTATGAAAACATTGAAGATTTCGACAGACCGGTTATTTTCCCTCTTGAGATTCACTTAAAGAACAGCCAGGGTACCGCAATCAGCGACGAAGTTGCAGCTGCGCTTGCAGGCGTAACAACCGTTCCTGATGCAGATGCAGAAGGCGGTTCTGCAGATGAAGGAGGTGAAGAATAATGAAGATGAGTGATAGAGACTTAAAGTTATTGGTAATCGTATTAATCGCGATTGTAATCGCTTGCCCGATTTTCTTCATTCTTCGTCCTTACAGCAACAGAATTAAAGAAACGGAAGAGCATATCGTAACACTTCAGGAAAGACAGTCTTTCCTTGCAAAACTGAATGAGAACCGTGCGTTCTACAATTCCAGTATTGCTTTACTTGGTGAAGAGAGAACCAAGATTATCGCAGACTTCTCCGAAGGCTTAAGAGATGAGAATTCACTTATCTATTTGGCAAACACCGAGCGCCAGATTCCAATCGCTATGAAAGGCTTGGCATTCGAAGAATTGGAACCCACCAAGATTTCCGATTCCACGGTTGATGCGGAAGGCAAAGTTGTAGAAGGTCTTGTTGCAAAGACATCCGTTACAACGATTGATTACGTAGCTGAATATGAAGATATTAAAGAATTCCTGAAATTCATCCTTGATTCCGATAAGAGAACCGTTCTTTCGGCAGTATCCATGGATCAGAACGATGAAAACGGAAATATTGAAGGTATGTTCATTCTTAAGCAGTACGCAGTTACCGGTGAGGGAAGAGAACTTGCACCCGCAGTTATTCCTCAGGTACCTCATGGTGTTGACAACGTATTCGGTATTCCTGAATATGAGTACGAACAGGAAGATTAAGTTATAAGTCCCTAAATTAAAGATTTTTATAGAAACCCTCCGCAGAAATGCGGGGGGTTTTATAAATTTGTGAAAAAAATGTGTTTTTTCCTCTTCCATTTGTGAAGAAAATGTGTTTTAATAGTAACAGAATAAAAAAATAGGTTAATTGTGCGTATTAGATTATATAGGAGAATAGAGGGAGGTTCCGACAGAATGAAGAAAATGAGAAAGAGAGCGAAACACCTGAACCAGAAGGGTTTTTCACTGGTTGAGGTTTTGATGGCGGTTGTAATCCTTGGTTTGATTGCAGCGCCTGTATGTCAGATGCTTATGACATCCTATCAGGTAAACAGAAGATCAAAAAGACTTTTGGTAGCGTCCGACATAGCACAGACTACGATGGAATCCATCACGGCGCTTTGCTGGGAAGACACATCAACGCTTGGTGGAACGGATATTAAAGGTGTAAAGACGTATTACACCACGTTCAGCGGAACCCAACCTTTGTATCCCAATAAACTGGCAGATGCGGATATCCCCATTAACAACTATCCGGTTGTATACGGAACGCTGACGGGAGTGGATGATACGCATGACAACCAGAGAACGTTTTATTTCAGCAATGTTCAGTTTATGCAGAACGGAGTTGACGACGACGGTAATACGGTTATGATGGTTGCTCCGGGACAGAACGGAGAGAAGCCGTTTAAAATGGAAATCGAGTTTTTGATGACAGAGTATTCACAGAACATCATGAGCCCGTCGAAAGCGTTTTATTCGGTTGATGTTCAAATTAAGGTTCTTGACGAAGATGGCAGTGTAATACATGTTATGAACTCGGCGCTGGTAAGCAAGTTCAGAGATGACAGATAATGCAGAGGAGGATGAAATGAAAGGAAAGATGATGAACCACAAAAAACTTAACAACCGTGGCGTGGCAATGATTTCCATCATGATCGCGGTTGCCTTCATTACAGTAATTGCGTCTGCATTGCTGTACATTACTTATACGAACTTCTCAATGAAGACGATGAACCTTCGTTCGAAAGAGAACTTCTACGAGCTCGACGGTATGGTTAACAGGGTCAGCGCGGAAACAAGAAACCTTTTAAACGAAACAACGACGGACGATCCGTCCAGCAATATCACAAAACTTACCGTTAACGGTGATATGCCTACGGAAACCACTGCGGTGCAGTACGATGTTCGTAACTTCTATTATATGGGACATCCTGTTATTTGCCACATTGCTGCAATTAGAGGCAGAATCGGCAACCCCGGAGTGGCAGCCGATGCTACGGAATATGCATCTTACAGAGAAGGCGTAAACGTTACTGCCAGCTGGTCGGGCGGCGGAAATGATGTTATCAGAACTTCCACTGAAGGAACAGATGATGACAGGTTTGGTTTCTATACCGAATATGGAACCGGTGATAACGGCAAGGTAACCATGAAGGTTGACTCCTCGACGGGTGCTACCACTTATACTTTCCACAACCTTTGCATCGAAGAAAGAGCTGCAGGCGGATATGTAAACAGAATCAAAACCGATATTGAAATCACTACCGTAAAGAAGACCGGTACCGGTGATGAAGGCGGAATCGGAGATTTTTCCATGTTGTCCGACAGTTCCTTAAAAGTTGACGGTGGCGGATTTACCGTAATGGATATTTACGGAAACAGTTACTTCTCCAGCACGGATGGAACCGGAACCTATGAAAAATCCGACGGAACGACCGCAACCTTTACGAAACCCGGAACCAATGCAGTAGTATTAAATGACGAGTCCAAGATTAATGTAATCGGACAGTATCTCGTAGTATACGGAGACATCGTTTTAAACGACAACTCCTGCTTATATATCGGAAGCGGAAACTTAACAGTATACGGCGATATTATTCTTAACGGGCATTCTACTTTAATCTGCAACGGTAAGATTTACATGGTAGAAGGAAAACTTCCCGGAAGAACCGAAGAATCCAAGATTAAAATTGCTACAGGAACTACAAAAGAACAGCACATTTACCCTTCAAGCACTACCGTAACAAAGCTTACCAAGGCGCAGTTCGAAGAGTTCTGTCATACATTGCTTTTTGATGATGCAAATACTGCAAACGATGGTATCACGAAGCAGATTCTTAAAACCGTAACATTAAGCGGCGGCACCTTTGATCCGGCGAACTTCAGCGGAAACATCAACGGTAACCCTAAGGGAGAGTTAACAAGTTTCTTTGGTCAGGATATTGCGGTTGGCTTCAATACGCAGGATACAATCAATAATGATATGAAGAACAGAGTTTGCTTCAACTTAAAGGAAGCAAAGATCAGAGAGTCCAACCCCTGCACAACTATTATTTCCTGCAAGCCTGTAACAGTTGACCAGAAGCACAGTGTATCGGTAACCAAGATTGGTGATGATGTATTCGAATGGTTAATCGGATGCCAGAAGACAGATACATCCAATCCGTTATTTGATGCAAAAGTTCATAACTTTAAGCTGGAAACTTCCACGGCAGGTAGCGGATATATTTCCACGGCAGATCTCTTCCAGCCGGACTGCAACCCGAAGGTTAAGAAGATGCTTCGTCAGGCAACGGGCGGCGGAAGCGGATCGGACAGCTACTACAGTTCCATTCGTCTTGTGAACTACGTTAAGGATTATGAATAAATAGGAGGGCTGATTAATGAATCGTATTCGAAACAACAAAGGCTTTTCCTACGTGGAGATGATTGTTGTTATCGGAATCATGGCAGTTATGACCGGATTCCTGGCAATGACGATCGGAACGGTGAATCGTAATAACGTAAGACGAGCGAAAGAATCCATTGAAGCAAAGTTTAATGAAGCAAGAATCAGCGCCATGTCAAAGGGAACGGAGAAAGGTTATCTGATTATTGCAAGATACAAAGGAAACATTTACACCTATGTAGGTGAAGGAATCGACAGCACGACGGGAGTGCTCTACACCGCGGAAGCAATTTCCAAGAAAGGAACAAAGCTTTGCTCTTCGCAGTTGGAAATCACGATAGACGGAACGGTAATGAACGGCGATGTGGGAGATTTGGTATACATCAAGTTTAAACAGTCGACCGGAGGCGTTGTTCAGTACACCGGCGCGGATCCGACAACAGCAAAACCGCAGTTTATTGTAAGCGTAGCAAATCAGAAGAACACGATGGTTTCATCCTTCCGGGTATACAAATCAACCGGAAAGATTAAGACAGAGTAGATAGGAGGAGAAAATGAGATCGAATAATAAAGGTTACAGCCTTGTAGAACTTGTTATGACGCTTGGTTGCTTCTCCATCATTATGATTGCAATTATGCTGATGATGCGTACAACAATTGCAACTTATAAAGACGGATTGTTGGAGACCAAGAAGCAGCAGGAAGCACAGATTGTTGCAAACCAGGTTGCGGATTTAATCGTGGATGCCACAGTATATGGCGGCGGTAAAGCAAACAAAGATGCAAACGGTGTGGTTACTTCTTCCACATATATGTTTACTACGGATGGTTCCCCGAAACGGTTCGTATTTGATTCAACAGACAAGACTTTGAAGTTTGGTACGGCCGGTTACGAAGATCCCCTTTCGGATTGCGTAAAGGAATTTGAAATCCAGGGTATCAGAGCTTCCAATATTGATAAGCTTCCCATGGGTTCCGGCATTCCGGGCTCCAAATCACTTGATGATGCAGCAGTTAAGCAGGTTGAGTATGATAACACCTGTCGTGTAAGAATCAAGATTGAATATCTTGGCCGTGAATACGAAGCAGTTAAGGATGTTCACTTCCGTAATGATATTGAGAATCCTCAGCAGTACAATGTAGCAGACGATGATGCTGCAACTCCCAGCCCTTCACCGAGCGGAGAGAAAGAAATCTGCGTACTTCGTTATGAGACGATTGATTTGACCAAGAAATACGGTATTACCGCGATTGTTTCCCAGTCGAATATGGCAGGATGGTATGTGGTTGACGATTCCACAGTTAATAAGAGCTCGCACGGTATCACTGTTAAATGTAATGAAGCCATTAACGGAAATCTTAATGCACCGAATAACAAGGCCTCCAATTGCAAGATTACGGGTAAAGACAGTGCAGGACATGAGACCACTTTCTGGTTCTATACCGAGCCGTTCGCATTCGATGCTGGTTCTAAGCCGGTATTCATTGATTACTATGAGAGCATTACCAATAACGGTTATCATCAGGATATGCCGATTAAGGGCGTTCATATCAATGAAATGTTGAAAGCAGGAAAAACGATTCAGTACACGATATCGTTTAAGTCCAATGGTGCTGTATTAAAGACTTCCGATATGCAGACTCTTTCTGCTAACACCGGTGGCGATAACGGACAGGGAAATTGCGAGTTGCAGTTTGACGGCATGAGATTAAAATTTGGTCTTGTTGCGAATGCATTTGCTAATGACCTCATCATTTCAACCGGTAACGAAGCGCATAATCAGGATGCAACCGGTAAGAAGTACAGAACCAATGACGGAAAGCAGGAATTAGTATTCAACCTTTACTTCCCTGGTGAAACTTCTCCGAGAACCATTACTTACAAGTACTACATGGCAGGCGGCACGCTTGAGCATGCAGGAGACTGATGAAGTGATAACCGTAACGGATTAAGAAACGAGTCAGAGATTAAAAAAGAATAAAGCGCAGCGGTTTATCCGCTGCGCTTTTCAATTTATGGTATTTTCTTTCAATCTATGCTACAATATTTTATATATTAGGAAATTGTATATATATTTTAT
>CADCOL010000226.1 GCA_902803015.1 uncultured Lachnospiraceae bacterium
CATCGAAAGCGCAATTCCTTCGCCTGCCGGCCCGGTCGCCCACCAGCCGCCGATTAAATATGCCTCGTGCGTTTTCGGGTTGATGTAAATACACGCCGGATCCATATGCTTGAAATCCATATTGTTAAACTCAAGCAGGCAGCAGAAATTCTCCATTCTGGAGATAATCCACGCCACGTGCCTCGGTCCTAAATTACTGAACGCAAAAAGCGGATACACATTCTCCGGTTTGGAAAAAGCCACCAGTTCTTTGGAATCCTTCAGTTGCAAATCCATATTCAACTGCGGCAGAAACTCTCTCAGATTCTTAACATCCGCTGACGGGTAATCAATCTGTTCGATGGCATCAAACATTTTTTTGATATATCCACGCTTCGGTCCTTCAAACACATACACGGCATTATCACGGCTGATATACACTTCCACTCCGTCCACCGTCGCATGAAAGGTATACTTAATCTCAACGCTGTCGCCGTCTTCGGTTTCAAATCCGACAGACTTGTTGTAATCCCAGAGATTTAAGACGTCACCGTCCGCCAGCACCCTGTCGTTTTCATTCTTTAAGTAGCGTAAAAGGCTGTCTCGGAAATCGTCATATCCCTTAAAATCACTGTCGGAAAAATACTGCTTTGATCCGCAGAACGGGCAGAGCAGTTCTCCGTGTGTATGAATTTCAAACTCGCCGCCGCAATTCCGGCATTTGAACTTTTTTACATCCATTTCTTTTACCTTCTGACAGGTATCGTTCCTGCCGTTTCGTTATTCTCTGTTATCGCACAAACTGATTACCAGCACGTCATCCACCGACGGATGTTTTACGAAGTAATCTATCACTTCCACCTCACGGTATATGCCGTCATCGCCCATCTGCCTGCAAAGAAGGGATACGCTCTTCTTTCCCTCATTGTAAAGTTTCAGCAGATTCTCACGGCTGAAGGTTGTTGCAAAAGCCTCCTTACAATCGGGGTGCATGGTTGCTGCACCGTGTGCAATCAAATCATCGATGTTTCCCGTGGACGGGCAGGATGTTGCCGTAAAATTCTCGTACGCCATCATATAGAAAGTGTTTCTGGTCAGATTACAGAAAATGATTAACGGATATTTCATGAAAACTGCATCCATCAACAGCTTGGTTGCACTCGACGGAGCCTGGATTTCAAGAATGTCTCCCGGGTCGTGCCCCTGGGACTTCTCAGCACAGATCTTTAAAAACTCTTCGCGCTCCATCGGCTTTGCGAACAGAAATCCCTGAATACGGACACAGCTGCATGCACGCAGGAAACTAAGTTGTTCATTCGTTTCCACGCCTTCCGCAACAGTCTTTAAATTCAGGCGATGTGCAAAGTAAAAGATGCTTTCGAGAACCACCCGTTCCTTCTCGTCTTCGCAGTTATGGCTGAGAAGCGATTTATCGATTTTAACCACATCGACCGGAACATCCTTTACAAACTGCAGGGAGGAATATCCGCTTCCGAAATCGTCGATTGCAACGGAATATCCGGCATCCCTGACCTTGCAAACCCAGTCGCGAATCATCTTCGATTCAATAATTAATGCCGACTCCGTAATCTCCACTTCGATGTATTTATGCGGAATTCCAAAGTGGTCCACAATACCGTTCAGTCGGTCTGCAAAATCCTTTTCATGCACATGCCATCTTGAGAAGTTGATGGAAACCGGAATCATGATTCCCATTCCGCGAAGCATTGCCCATGTTTCACAGGTCTCTCGTAACACATACCAGTCCATCTCGTTGATGGCATCCGTCTGCTCCATCTCCGGAATAAAATCCATCGGAGGAATCACAAGCCCGTTCGGTTTAATCCAGCGCACCAAAGCTTCCGCACAGACAATTTCACCGGTAATGGTATCGTACTGCGGCTGGTAAAATGCCACGAGCTCTTTCTTCTTCATTGCTTCGCGGACGCTTTCCGTGGTATTCTTGTCTATTTTCCCGAACTTCTTGAAGCGGTCTTTGTTTTCGTACATCAGATTATCCGCACGTTCGAAAACATCCTGAAGACGCATGTCCTTTGAGACATCAAACTCGGAAATACCGAATGCCAGCGTTACCAGACCTTTCTGTTTATTCTCCATCTGCTTCTCGCCGAATCCTTCCAGAAGCGATCTGCGATTGTTAAAATCCTCACCCTTTAAGAGCACCACGAATTCATCGCCGCCGATACGGAATACCGGACTATGCTTAAAAGTGTTGCAAATCAGCGTGCAGGCGCTTCGGATGTATTCATCTCCGGCAAGGTGACCATTTTCATCGTTCATCTCTTTTAATCCGTTGATGTCACATACCACAACCGCAAATTCATCCTGTTCCTCTTCCGCGATTAAATCATCAATCTGCATTTCGACTTTGGCATATGCGTGTTTGTTCTTAACGCCGGTTAAGGCATCCTTGTTCGCCATGTCAAGCGCGGAGTCGATGGCATCTTCAAATTCCATCTCCCTGCGTTTTGCTTCGTCGATATTTTCAAGTGCAACGATAATATGCTCGGAATCTTCCTTCGGACGGACGATAATCAAAGTCATAAACTGGGGACGGCCGTCAAGCATCAGGCGGTAGTTTAAGTAAACTTTTCCCTCCTGCGAAAGTTTTTCAAGGAGGTATTCTTTCTCCATGGCCTGCGCCATCATGGGCTGATCTTCGACATAAATATCGCGTTTCATATTCTCCTGCGTTTCCGCAAAGAAATTATTGCCCTTGCTGCCGATTTTCAGTTTTGCATATTTTTCGCTGGTACTGTATTCGTAATATTCGTTGGTACTTACATTGACACGGTAAATCGCCTCATAGCGGCTGGCCAACGCCATGGATACTTCATTAAACACTTCGCTTTCATGCATCATGGAAAGCTCACGGCGAACCTGCGCATCAATATTTGTAACACCCATAACGACATGATTCGGATCGTTCTTGGGAATAACCACACTCATGGAAACATACTTGGAGCGGTCTCCGAGAAGCTGCCTGTACTTTAAATTTACAGCTCCGCTTTCCCTTAAATTCTTCAGCAGATGCTCTTTTTCAAGCTCCCGGAGCACACGTTTCACGTCATCCCTGTGGATGTATTTCTTAATGTCTTCCGCAGCGTCCTTAAAGAAATCGGCCCCCTGTTTGGTCGTTCCGAGTTTTGCATACTCATCGCTGGAACTGTACTGGGTATAGGAATTATCCCTTGTATTGATGTAGTATATTACCTCATACTGGGAGGCCAGCGCACCGGCTATATACTGATAAGTAAACCTCTCCGTATCTTCATCAAGTTCCCGTCGAATTTCCTCGTCCGCGTTCTGAATCACAAAAATAACTTTCAGTTCGGATCCCCGCATGATTTTCATGGAATAAAAAAGCGGCTCGTCGTTCATAATAAGCCTGCAGCTAAATGAACACGATTTACCGCTTTCCAGTACTTCCCTAAAATTGTCTTTATTTAAAAACCCAAGAAAAGCATCCCGCTCATCCGGATGCACCATTTTCAGACAGCTGTCTACAACGTCCTTATGAAAACTCTCACCGGACGCACGCTGAACCAGTTCCCTGTTATCTCCCTGCGTCAGATACTCAATGTAGCTGTCATCCTCAGCGTCAATTACAAAGAAACTGTCGTATTCACTTGCAAGTGCAAGTGCGATTTCACCGAATGTGATGGAACTCCTTCCGGTCGTTTCGTTACCCATACCCCAAATACCCCAAACGATAAACTAATTTCGCACCCCGTGCGACCTTCGTTAACAACTCGTTTATTATAGCATATTTATCGGATAATTTCATCTATTGTGCTGACCGTACTGAACGCTCCCTTATTCTTCTGAATGATGTCGCGAAGCTTCTGCAATTCGAAATAGTTGACGTAGCAGATTAATGTCTTGTTTTCACCCGCAATCGCACCCCTCGAATCGATAATGGTACAGGTTTTGTTCAGTTCGAAACGGATATTGGAAATAAGCGTGTCGGGATCTTTCGTAATAATCGTAACCTGTTTAATCGCTTCGAAATGATCGGTATAGCGGTCGATAATAACGGTTGCCACAACATATACGAGAAGGCTTAAAAGAGATGCATTCCGGTCAATTAAGAAAAACACCGCAATGTAAACGCAAAGGTTAAATCCAACCAAAATAGGCATCATGGAGTAGTTTCGTCCGGTCTTGTCCGTAATCTTTCTCAAAACGATATTGGCAAAAATCTCCGACCCGTCGATACAGCCTCCGTTTTTAAGAATCAGGGAAAGGCCGAGGCCCAGCAGCGCGCCGCCGAATGCTACCGCAAGAAAGTGTTCGGTGTTTAATTCAAACGGAATCTTTTCAAAAATCTCCAACCCGACCGTATACGCAACGGAACCGATTAATGCTTTTACGGAGAATTTCCAGCCAAGCACGAAGAATCCGCCGATTACAAACGGTATGAATGTTAAAATAACGCAAATGGATAAGTTAAATCCGGTCAGTTTGTTGATAATAATACCGATACCTGCCGTTCCGTAATCGATTGCATCATTCGGAAGCAGTACACAGGCAACCGAAAAACTTGCCAGAAGAGCTCCCAATATGATAAAGATGTACGCAGCTGCACTGTTGAGAAATTTTTTCACGTATATTCCTTTCGGGCGAAACCCTGTTTTTTTCAAGCACTTACAAATATACTACTTTTCCGAAAAAAAACAATGGCACCTATTCCTCATCTTCCCAAAAGATTTCATCCAAAGTTCTCCCCAGCACCTTACAAATACTTCTGCAAAGATTGATGGTCGGATTGTAATCTCCTTTTTCAATGGCATTAATCGTTTGTCTCGACACCCCCACTTTATCCGCCAGATCCTGCTGGGAGAGATCCATTGCGGCCCTTGCGGCCTTTAATTTCAGATTTTTCATTCTTCTTCCTCCTCTTCGGCCGCTTCCAGTTTCTTATTTGCCATACGCCTTGCCAGAAGTGCGATAAAGATTTCCAGGGACAGTACGGCAATCAGCAGGTTGGTGCAACGGAAGTTCGGTGCACCGTTTTCAAACATCCATCCGTTCATAATATTGATTACGGAAATCACCATATTGATAATACCGAATATACCGATAAAGATTAAGAATCTCTTGGAGTTTTCATTGATTGCAAAGTAGCATTCATGCCAGATCCAGTATACGATCACTATGGAAGCACCGATGAACATGGACAGGATGACAAGAAAACCCAGATACCCCGCGGGAAGAATTTTGGTACCGTGCAGAATAAAGGAAACCAAAAGGCTGATCATCGTCGCAATAAATCCAATGCGATAGCCTCTGCCCTGCTCGATTTTCTGTCTTTCATCATATTTCTGCTTTCCTTCGGGATCATCCGCTTTCCTGAAAATGAAGCCAACCAGCATACCGCAGGAAATACCGAGGGCAATTGCCCAAAGGATAATCAATGCAGAATGTGTGTTGTCCTCCTTCGTGGAAAACACCGTTAATTCGTATGCCATGGTATTGGATGCATTCTTCGAAAATGCATCGAATCCGGTGTTCGCAACGATTTCCTCCGCAGCTCTTTCACTGCAAAGATTCCTGGTCGCAAAAGCTTTGAAATCATCCGCGTTGGAATGATAATAGTATGTCACCGTATAGGTACCGGCATCCAGGAACATAGTCGTATCAAGAAACACGGCACCTGCCGTCGATGTATACTCGATTTCACCTTTTGCATTCTCGATTACAACAGTTGTTAAGAATCCGATGTCATTCATATCAACAGTCATTACATCCTCTTTTACCACGGCTTCCGGAAGGAAGGAAAAACAGATGGTATACTCTCCCGCATTCGACACGGTAAAATCCGCCTCTGTCTTTTCCGTGTCAAGTTTTCCGTCCGTTACATTAATCTGATTCGTCCACTTCTGAACACATTTATCCTGCGGGGATTTATACAGAAAGATAAAGGGTGCGCAGCAAGCCAGAAGAAGAAGTACAACGGCTGAAATTATAATTTTAATATTTGCCTTTTTCATTTTTATAACCTCATTTCTAAAAGTCTGATTTACAGTTACCTCGTCGACTGATGTTATAGTAATACATCTTTTACTATGTGTCAAGTATATTTTACATTTTGTAAAAAATTATGCGCAAAGGCATAAAAAAACGCCCGCAAACGCGGGCGTTTAGCCTCGGTAATACTAAAACGACTTACGCAGTTTTTCTACAGCTTCCACTGCTTCATTCTTCTCGGGAAAATCAACCGTATATTGTCCCCAGGCCTTTTCAAAGCTCACTCTCAGGTCATTGGGACAATCCAGCAGGTACAGATGGCGGCCACATTTGTTCTCAAGCACGCTCTTCAGTTCCTCTTTATAGGAAACGTACAACTCGTATGACGTAAGTTCATCACCGATATCCAGCTTAACAAGCGGATTATTGTACAAAACGAACTTTCCGTCCGCATATTTTCCTCCGTCCAGCCGGATAGCGGAAATCTGATTGTTTTCAAAGAATCCGGTCTTTAATTTGGGGCAGTCCGTAAAATAATACTCTCCACTTAGATTATTATCCGCCACATCAAGATAGGCCAGTGCTTCGAAGTCGCCCGACAGACTGTCAATCTTGTTATTTCTTGCGGACAGATAGGACAGTTTCTTTGATTCCGTCAGGTAAATTGTAGTAAGGCGGTTGTTGTCGACACTTAATCTTCTTAACGCCGTCAGGGGCCAGATACAGTCTAAGTCACTGATTTGATTATCGGAAAGATTCAATTCTTCAATGCGGTCTTTCGCATTCCCCAGCGCACCAACATCCGTGATCTGGTTCTCCGCCAGACTGACTCTGGCAAGAATGGCACAGTTTTTTAACACATCTATCGATTCTATATTATTTCTCTCGGCCGAAAGCGTATGCAGATGAACTGCTGTTTCCAGAAAGCCCAAATCTGTCAGACGGTTATCATCCACTCTCAGAACCGTCAGGTTTTCAAGGTTTGTTTTCTCAATATGCGTAATCTGATTGCCCGATAAATCGGCACTCTGCAGATTCGGATTCTTTTCAAAAGATACTTCTTTCAGTTCGTTATCTTTTAAAACCAGCGTCTTTAACGCCGGTGCATTTGCAAGAATCTCTTTTGCGTCATCATCCTTTAAGGCGCAGCCTGTGATTGTAATCTGCGAAACTTTTTCATTCAGTACTTCACTCCAAATTGCCTTGTTTCGAACGGAAATCTCGCAGTTTTTAATCTTAATCTCCCGGATGTCCTTCCCCCTGACTGCCTTGCGCAAAACTTTGTCCGTTACGGTAACATCGGCAAGTTCCAATACGCGTGCATTCGTTCCCGACGTATTCTTCGTGTTTGAGTTCGCGATGCCGATACCGATTGCCGCTCCGGCAATTCCGAGAAGTACCAGCACGCCGAGAAGAATCGGGATGAAGATTTTTTTCTTCTTCGGCC
>CADCOL010000227.1 GCA_902803015.1 uncultured Lachnospiraceae bacterium
AAAAAAGAGTAATGTACACGCACTTTCCGATGTGAGCCTTTCGATAGAAGAGGGAGAAATCTTCGGCGTAATCGGTTTGTCCGGTGCCGGAAAGAGTACTCTGGTTCGTTGTATGAATCTTTTGGAAAAACCCACGAGTGGAGAAGTGTGGGTGGACGGAAAGAATCTCTTAAGCTTAAGCGAAAAAGAACTGCGCCTGATGCGCAGAGAAATCGGAATGATTTTTCAGCATTTCAATCTTTTGATGCAGAGAAATGTGCTGGATAATGTCTGTTTCCCTATGGAAATTGCGGGCGTAAAGCGCCGCGAAGCCAGGGAAAAGGCAATGAAATATTTAAAGATCGTAGGTTTGGAAGAAAAAGCCAAAGCCTATCCTGTTCAATTATCCGGCGGTCAGAAGCAACGTGTTGCCATTGCAAGAACGTTAGCATCGAATCCCCGGATTATTCTTTGTGATGAGGCAACCAGCGCTCTCGATCCGCAGACGACGGGAACGATTCTCAGTCTTTTAAAACAAATCAACAAAGAATATGGAATTACAGTTGTAGTTATAACGCATGAAATGCGTGTGGTAGAGGAAATTTGTGACAGAGTGGCGGTACTGAATTCAGGCGAACTTGCCGAAATCGGTCCGGTAAAAGAAGTCTTTCATAATCCGAAAAGCAACGCGGCCAAGAGCCTGCTCTTGGAACGAAGAATCAATCAGATGGGAGTGAATGCAGCCGATGGAATTTAAAGATATGATAACCATGCTTTTAGGCGGTACATGGGATACGCTCTACATGGTTTTAATTTCCACCCTTTTGGGTTATCTGATCGGATTACCGCTGGGAATTCTTCTTACGATCACCGATGCGGACGGAATCCGTCGCAATGTCGTACTTTATAAAATTCTTGATGTAATCATAAATGTTACGCGAAGTATACCGTTTTTGATTCTGTTAATCCTGATTATGCCGTTTACCAAACTGGTAGTGGGCAAGAGTTACGGAACCACGGCAACCATTGTTCCGCTTACCGTGGCGGCAGCACCGCTTATCGCTCGAATGGTGGAGAGTTCCTTAAAGGAAGTGGATAAGGGAGTTATTGAAGCGGCATTCAGCATGGGTGCAGGTTATTTTACCATTATCTGGAAAGTTCTGGTAACGGAAGCAAGAACTTCTCTTTTGGTCGGCGTAACGATTGCACTCGGAACCATTCTCGGTTACTCCGCAATGGCCGGAGTCATCGGCGGAGGCGGACTCGGTGATATCGCAATCCGCTACGGATACTACCGGTATGAAACCGGAATCATGATCATAACGGTCGCGGTTTTGGTCATTCTGATGCAGATTCTGCAATGGGCAGGCATGCTGCTTTCGAAAAAGATAGATAAGCGAAGAGGAAAATAAAAATGAACTGGGAAGTCATCAGTTCTTACCTTCCGCTTTACTGGAAGGCAATGTTACTGACATTACGAATAGGGTGGCTCGGAATTCTGTTTGCGATTCTGATCGGGTTTCTGGTAGCGATTGTACGCTTCTATAAAGTCCCCGTAGTAAGCCGGATTGCGGGTGTGTATATTGAATTCTTTCGGAACACACCGCTTCTGGTACAGTTATTCTTTCTGTATTTTGCACTTCCCAAAATCGGGATTCCGATGAATGCGGAATTCACCGGAGCTTTAGGTCTTGCGCTTCTGGGTGGGGCTTATATGGCGGAAACGTTTCGAAGCGGCCTCGAATCCGTGGCAAAGATTCAGACGGAAAGTGCGATGTCTCTCGGACTGAATAAAAGTCAGACGGTTTTGCATATCATTTTTCCGCAGGCATTTTCCGTAAGCGTTCCGGCTTTTGTGGCGAATGTGATTTTTCTTTTAAAAGAGACAAGCGTATTCTCCGCAATCAGCTTAATGGATTTAATGTTCCGTGCAAAGGATTTAATCGGACTTTATTATAAGACGACCGAATGCCTGGTTTTGCTGGTGTTCTTCTATGCACTGATTCTGATTCCGGTATCCGTACTCGGAGACCGGCTGGAAAGGAGGGTGCGCCATGCAGAATTTGGGGATTGACGTATTGTTTAAAGGAACCAATATGCTGCGCCTTCTGGGCGGTTTATGGGTGTCACTTCGAATCAGTCTGATTGCGGTCGGTTTCAGCATTGCTCTCGGAATTCCGCTTGGAATGCTGATGACAAAGGATTCCAAAATCGTGAAGGCGATTGCGAGACTCTATCTGGAAATTGTCCGCGTGATGCCGCAGATGGTACTTTTATTTATCGTATTCTTCGGAACAACCAGAATCTTCGGATGGAATCTGAACGCGGAACTCGCATCGGTGATTGTATTCAGTTTCTGGGGATGTGCGGAAATGTCGGATCTGGTAAGAGGCGCATTCATCAGCATACCGAAGCATCAGTATGAAAGTGCAAGGGCGCTCGGAATGAATTCGTTTACGGTATTCTTCTTTGTCATCCTGCCGCAGACATTGAGGCGGCTTCTTCCGACATCGATTAATCTGGTTACGAGAATGATTAAAACCACATCGCTTGTCATGATGATCGGTGTGGTGGAAGTTTTGAAAGTCGGACAACAGATTATTGAAGCAAACCGAAACTCCTCGCCGAATGCGGCATTCGGAGTATACGGAACCGTATTGCTTTTGTATTTTATCGGCTGCTGGCCAATCAGTATGCTGTCGAAGTATCTGGAAAAGAAGTGGAGTAATTCATGAGCAAAAAAGAAGAAATCGTCCGCGTGGATCATATTACCAAACGCTATGAAGAGAATGCCATACTCGAAGATTTTTCGCTCTCCGTATATGAAGGAGAGGTTGTGGTAATCGTCGGACCTTCGGGCTGTGGCAAGAGCACAATCTTGCGTATCATGAACGGTTTGGAACCGGTTCAGAAAGGAGAGGTTACCTACCGCGGAGAGAAAGTCGACGGGAAACTCGGAAGCATTACGAGAATCCGTGAAAAGGTCGGAATGGTATTCCAAAGTTACGAGCTGTTTCCGCATAAAACGATTCTGCAAAACGTAATGCTGGCTCCGGTTTTGGTACAGAAGCGTGACAAGAAAGAAGTAAAAGAAGAGGCGCTTCAACTTCTTTCGAGAGTCGGCCTTTCCGAGAAAAAAGACAATTATCCGAGGCAGCTCTCCGGCGGGCAGAAACAGCGCGTTGCGATTGTGCGGGCACTTTGCATGCATCCCGAAGTTCTCCTTTTTGACGAGGTTACGGCGGCGTTGGATCCCGAAATGGTACGCGAGGTTTTGGAAGTAATTCTTTCGCTTGCCAAAGAAGGAAAGACAATGGTGATTGTAACGCACGAGATGGCTTTTGCGGAAGCCATTGCGGACCGAGTGATTTTCCTCGATGCAGGACATATTGAGGAAGAGGGAACGGCGGAAGAATTCTTCCGTCATCCGAAGAGCGAACGAGCAAAACAATTCTTAAACAGTTTTACATATGACAAGGTGGTACACGAATGAAAAGAATCCTCTGCTACGGGGATTCGAATACCTGGGGACTGATTCCGGGGTCGAATCCGCATCAAAGATATTCAATTGAAAAAAGATGGACCGGAATTCTTCAGAATCTAAGACCGGATTTACAAATCATAGAGGAAGGTCTTTGCGGAAGAACCACGGTTTTTGAAGACGCATTAAGACCGGGCAGAAACGGACTCGCCGTGTTGCCGATTCTTTTGGAGAGTCATAAACCGCTGGACGGAGCCGTCGTAATGCTCGGAACCAATGATTGCAAAACGGTGTACAGGGCATCGGAGTATACAATCGGGAAGGGCATCGAACTTTGCTTAAAGGAATTGGAAAAGTATATTCCGTCCGAAAAGATTCTACTGGTTTCGCCAATCCTTTTGGGAGAGGATGTCTGGCGACCGGACAAAGATCCGGAGTTTGATGAACATTCCGTGGAAGTAGCAAGGAAACTGAAGGATGTTTACAAAGAAATCGCGGAAAGAAGATGTACTGCATTTCTTGCCGCAAGCGATTATGTCGTCGCCAATGATGCGGATTGCGAACATCTGGATGAGGAAGGCCATCGGATATTTGCGAAAGCACTTTCCGATGCACTGTCGGAAATTTGGAGGGGTTGAGATGACAATGATACAGGATGTTGCCGATTATATTCGAAGCGGTGAAAGCACCGGCAGGTATTTGGGACTTGAGATAGAACATTTTATTGTGAATGAAGACGGGGACCAGATCGGATTTGATGAAATCAGCAAACTGATCTACGAGGTGGGTACGAAACTCGGGGCGGAGATTCAATATATGGACGGGTATCCGGTCGGTTATTATACAGGAACATATTCTACGAGCCTGGAACCTTCCTGCCAGTTTGAAATCAGTATCAATCCATACGGCAGCCTTGAGGAAATTAAAGGAGTTTACCGGGAATTTCGCAATCTGTGGGAGCCGATTTTTTTAGAACGCGGTTACCGGTTTGAAAACGGCGGGAACCTTGCGAAAGTCGAAGAAGGTAGAATTGCTCCGGATCAGATTCCGCTTTCTCCGAAGTCACGGTACAAGTATATGAACCAATACTTTGAGACAAGCGGAAAGTACGGAAAATATATGATGCGGGCTTCCGCATCCACGCAGGTTTCCATTGACTACTCATCGGAAGAAGACATGGTCAGAAAACTTCGTGTTCTGCAAAAGATTTCTCCGATTCTTATGATTATGATGGAGAATAAGAATGTTGAAGATTTTACACTGGATGATGCAACGAAGAGCCATCTTTTGCGAATTCAGGAATGGGATAATCTGGATCCGGAACGTACCGGATATCTGAAGGGTTCTCTGGATGATGATTTCGGTTATAAAAAAATGGCTGAAGTCATTTATAAGACGCCGTTGATTCTTCTTACGGATAACGGCGAAACGATTGATGTCGGCCATTTAAGTGCGGAAGAATTAGTCGATACAAACGTAATCTACGAGAATGAAATCGGGGAAGAACGCAGAAAGAAACTGATTGAGCATTTCATGTCCATGGGGTTCTTCCATTTTCGGGTAAAGAAGTATATCGAGGTTCGCGTTGCGGACAGCGTTCCGATTGAAAAGGCATTGGGATATGCGGCAATTCTGAAGGGAATTGTTTACCGGGATGAGACTCTGAAGTCTTTGGATCAAAGATTATCCGGTGTCCGGACCATTGATGAGATAAACCGGGTTGTCGAAGAGATTGAAAAATACGGTTTGGATGCCGTAATCTATGAAGAGAAAACAGCTTCGGAGTGGGTGAATGAACTTGCGGATATTGCGACGTCGAATCTGGATGAAGAAGAGGGGAAGTATTTAAACTATGTGCGAACTGTTTGGGGTAACAGCCGATAAAAAAATCAATGTAAATTCCTATCTGCAGAAATTCTTCCGTCACAGCAAAGTTCAGCCGGACGGCTGGGGACTTGCGCTCTTTGACGACGGGAGCGTTTCGATTGAGAAAGAACCGATTAAGGCAAGCGAAAGCAAATATCTGGAGCATCGCCTGCAGGGGAAAATCCAAAGCGCGAGAATGATGGCGCATATCCGTCGTGCAACTATGGGTGAAGTGAATTTCAATAATACACATCCGTTCAGTGCGATTGATGAATCCGGAAGACGCTGGGTACTGGTTCATAACGGTACGATATTTGATGCCCCGGGATTGTCACAATTCCAGTATTCACAGGCAGGAAGCACGGACAGCGAGAGAATCCTTCTTTATATCGTGGAACAGGTAAACCGAAGATTCTTACAGGATCCCTGCGGATTCGATGTGAATGAAAGACTTGCGCTGCTTGACGAGATTATTCTTCGGATTGTGCCGGGGAACAAGCTGAATCTTCTTTTGTATGACGGGGATTATTTCTATGTGCATAAGAACGAAAAAGGAACGCTGTATACCCTGGAAAAACCGGGCATAGTATTTTTTGCCACAAGACCGCTGGATGACGGAGATTGGAAGGAACTTCCGATTAACCGGTTGCTGGTTTACAAGGACGGAAAGAAGGTATATACGGGAACGCCGCACGAATACGAATACATTTACGATCCGGAACAGATGAAGCATTTGTTCCTGGATTATGCAGCATTGTAACAAAAAGGCAGCAAAAGGAATGATTGAGGGAATTCGTTATGAACATTAACCAGATTCGATATGTATTAAAAGTTGCGGCATCTTCTTCGATGCGTGAGGCGGCGACGGGACTCTATGTTTCGCAACCGGCGCTCTCGGCGAGTATTCGCGAATTGGAAGAAGAACTCGGCATTTTGATTTTTGAAAGAACCAATAAGGGAATCTCACTGACGGAGGACGGAAGGGAATTCTTATCCTATGCAAAAAAGGTGGTATCACAGTACGAGGTGCTTGAGGACCGCTATATTTTCGTCGGAAAGGATAAGGAGCAGTTTTCCGTATCGACGCAGCATTATAATTTTGCGATTAAATCGTTTACGAATGTAATCAGAAAAATCGACCCGGAGAAATATGTTTTTTCGATTCATGAGACCAGGACGATAGAAGTATTGGAGAATGTCAGGGATTTCCGAAGTGAAATCGGAATCGTATCGTATTCCGGCTCGAATGAATCGTTGATTAAGAAGCTGATTCGTGAGTATCAGCTTGAGTTTACGCCGCTTATGAGACGCGAAACATATATCTATTTCTGGAAGAATCATAAGCTTGCAAAAAGAAAAAACGTATCGCTTGAAGAACTGAAACAATATCCCTGCGTGGCATTTGATCAGTCCGATGACAGCAATTTCTATTTAACGGAAGAAGCACTGGGAGATTACGATTATGACAAGACAATCAAGTCCGATGACCGTGCAACCACGATGGAGCTGATTGCATCGCTGGACGGATATTCCATCGGATCCGGAATGCTTTCGGAAGAGGATGCGATTCTGAAAGGACTTGTGAGTGTCAAATTAAAGGAAGAAGACCCGTTGATTATCGGTTACATTGTCCGTCGCGGAAGCAAACTTTCAAAGTACGGTGAGGCTTATATTCAGGAAATAGAGAAGTATAAGGAATTGTAAATACTCTGTTTTGTGATAAGAAAAACTTATCACTAACGATAAAAACGATTGAATTTTCAAACCTGTTTATTCATGATAAGATAACCATGTTCCAAGGATAAGGAATGCCGCATAACGAATGCGGAGCTTTTGATTAAAGTGAAAGGAAAAGAAACGACATGAGAAACACAAAACTTCATTCCATGATGATGTGCATGTGCCGCTGCGAGATGATGTATCGAACAGTACAGTTTTCATGCGCTTCTTTGACGGAATGAGTTAGAAATCATTCAATGGGTGAAATCAGGTCATCGGCGCATGCCGATGGCCTTTTTTTGAGGAAAAAATATGAGCGAAACAACAATACATTTAAAAACCGACAGCGACGGGATCGACTGGGAACAGGTTGCGGAAGTTTTACAAAAAAGCGGTTTGTCGGACGCACCCGCGGAAGTTCACAAGAAAGCATTTCAGGGCAGCGGTCTCGTCGCAATCCTCCTTGATGAAGACCGAATCATCGGAGTGGCAAGAGCACTTACCGACGGAATCAGTCAGGGAGCCATCTATAATGTGGCATTGCGTGATGAATACCAGGGACGCGGGCTCGGAAGAAAGTTGATTGAGTCGTTACTGGAACGAATGCAGGGCCA
>CADCOL010000228.1 GCA_902803015.1 uncultured Lachnospiraceae bacterium
AAAATGGACGAAAGCATGCTTCCTTCCATGGCTCGGACTTCTTCTTTCCATGGGTGCCACGGGATTCCTGGAGTACTATGTACAGCGCCACGGCAACTTTGCTTATTTCCTGCATCCTCTGATGTTCTTAAGCTGCTTTTGCATGGCACTGTTCCCGTTATTATTGGGCATAAAAAAAGCCCCTGCCGAACGGGCAGATACCCCTTGACGGCAAAGGCTTTATTCATATTTTATCGATAATAGATATAAGCGTTTTTCTCTTTTTCCCTCTTTAAAACCCCAAGACGGTATAAAAGCAAAAGTCCCACCGAAGCATCGTTCGGACCGAGCGCCGTTGCTTTCGCAAATTCTTTTACCGTGAATTTCTCAGGCAGATTCTCCGGAATAAGATTTACAATATCGCTGCATTTTTCAAAATACAGTTCTTCGGCAAACTCCGTCGGAATCAAATCCGTTTTGGTTGCTCTTTTCTTTTTATCCTTCCCGTAACCGTCCAAAAGCCGGTAATCTTCGGTCTTTAAGCACGCAAGAACAAGGCGGAGTTTCGGGTGTTCCAGATAATCCCGGATTCCGTAAAGTTCGCGAAAAATCTTATAAATCTTCTTCGGCGTCTTCGTCGTTTTACTTGCGCTTAGTTCTCCCGTTTCGGGATCGATCCAGATTACGGTATTTTCCACGGAAACCGGATAAACAATCGTAACATCCATAGCCCAGGTATTTAAGAATTCGTCCAGTTTGTCGTTCATACGGTAGAACGTTCTGGTCTGGATTTCGTAGATCTCGCCATCGACGCAGGCATCCGCAACATGTGTTCCGACCGGGATTTCGTGATACTTTTCATCCGGCGCATAGTAGTATTTGAGTACCGAATGCACGCTTTTTTCCGAAAGCGTGCCGACGCCCTTTTCGCCCTGCGAACGGGCTATCATTTTCTCTTTTGCGGTTTGAAAGAGGGCCTGGTCAATCATTCGTTTTCGCCTTCCTGCTCGCTTACATTCTCAGGTTTCTTGTCATCCTTTACCAGATTCGTAATCCAGATTCCCTTAAAAATCAGGAACGCTCCGAATGCCACTTTTAATACATCCAGTGTCAGGGAAACGGAATAAACCGCAAACACGTTTAAGTTCGTAAACTTAATCAGCGCAGCCACCGTAAGCACGCACACAACCCATGTAAAGCCGCTGTCCGCAAGGAAGGTAATAAAGGTCTTGCCACCCGCACGAATCGTAAAATACTGCGCATTTAGGAAGCCCTGCAAAGGGAAGAATAACGCCGTCAGAATGATAAAACTGGTCGCCATGTTGCGCACGTCTTCCGTCGTATTGTAGAGTTTCAGATTCGGGAAATACGGCGCAAGAATCAAAAGAATTGCGGACAATCCGACGGACAAAAAAGCCGTAAAGAACATCAGCGAAAACGCCTTCTTCTTGATATCCTTCATGTCGCCCGCACCGAGCATCTGTCCGATGACAATGCCCACGGCACTTCCCATGGCAACAAATACCACGTTAAAGAGATTCGTAAGCGACACGGAAATGGCAATCGCCGGCACCACCGAAAGACTCCTTCTTGAAAGCAGCTGGTTAATGCAGATGATTCCCGCGGACCATAAAAACTCGTTGATCATAATCGGAAAACTCTTCTTTGCCATCGTAAGCGCAGCCTGTTTTTCCACAAGCAATGTCCGGTAGATTTTTTGAATAAAGGTATACTTCTTACGCTTAGCATGTGTCCAGATTACGACGACGGAAAGCTCCACAAAACGTGACAGAACCGTTGCAAGCGCAGCTCCTTTTACACCCATGGCCGGGAAACCGAATTTGCCGAAAATGAGCAAATAGTTTAAAAGCACATCCGTCACCACGCCGCAGATTCCGGCCACCATCGGCATTGTACTTTCGTTGTTTTCACGAAGCGTGGAAGAATAAACCTGCGCCAGCGAAAACGGCAGAAAACCAATCAGCATAATATGCAGATAGTTCCTGCTTTCCGAAAGGGTAAGCAAAGGATCGATGCCTTCTGCCTGGCCCTTTAAATAAAGCCCGATAAAGAATTTATCGCCGACTAAGAACAGGCCGATACCCAAAAGCACGCAGATTACGACCATCCAGATTTTCATGCGGAAGGATTTACGAACACCTTCCACGTCCTTATTTCCGAAATACTGCGCGCAAAAAATACCGGGGCCCGACAGCGCTCCGAATATCGCTAAGTTAAATACAAATATCAATTGTCCCGCAATGGAAACACCGGTCATACTCTCCGTTCCGAGAGAGCCGACCATCAGATTATCAACAAGACCTACTGCATTGGTAATTCCGTTTTGTATCATCATGGGCACTGCAAGCAACAGTGCCCTTTGGTAAAGCGCCTTACTTTCTGCGCTTATGATTGGTTTCATTTCTGTTTACTGCCTTTCTCTGTCCGGAGCCATGCTGCCCTGAGCTTCGCTGCCCTGAGCTTCGTTGGCCGGAACTTCCGTGGGACGAACCGCTTCTGCTTCGTTGGCCGGAACTTCCGCTACTACTGCGTTGTCCCGAACTTTGCAGCCCCTGCTCCTGCATGCGTCTTCTGCGAAGCCTCTCGGCTTTTCTCTTTCTGCGTCTTTCCATCTCAATCTTTCGACGGATTAACAGAAAACCGATAAATGCCACGCACAACAGCACGATACTTCCAATCACGATTCCGATAATCGCGAATACTTTTCCTACATTCTTTTTCTTGGTTTCTTCTTTAATCTGGATTTCTTCCTGCGCCTTCTTCTCGGCCTCTATGCGTTCCTGTTCTTCCTTCCGGCGCTTCTCTTCTTCGAGGCGCTCCTGTTCCAAACGTTCCGCTTCAATACGGGCCTGTTCCTCGTAGGAAGTCAAATTCTCCATCATATCAATTCCGGTATCCGCACCGACCGTGGTACGGTACATTCCGAAATCCGCACAGCTGTACTGATAGTCGTCGGAAACATAGAACCAGCACCACTGCTGGGAAACATGCTTCTTATAGGCATCCGCCGCTACTTCGAGTGCCGTACGTCCGCCAAAGCCGTCAAGCGGCTGACGTAAATCCATACGGATTTTATTCTCGGAATAAAGGTGCAGATATGTTTTCGGAACATCATAGGTTCCGTAAGTTGCAACGGATTCCGGACAAAACGATTCCTCCATGGAATGATCCACCGCATCCATAATCGCATGCACCAGAACCTGATGTCCGCCGTGTCCGTATTCTCCGTTCACATCCTGCGTTACCACAACAAGAGGCTGAAAACGGCGAATCTGTTCGGTCATGTAGGCCGTCACTTCATCCTGGTTATAAACCTTTTGGCCTGCCTCATAATCCTTTGCATAGGTATCCGGGAACGGTCCCACCACGGGATAGTTTTTCACGCCGCATTCCCAGATTCCGTCCAGTTTCTCATGTTCTCTGACAATCTGGCCATCCCAGTAATTGGTCATGTATACGAGCTGTACCCCGAGATTCTGCACACCGGCATACTCAACCAGCACACCGCCCAGGAAAAGGATTTCATCATCCGCGTGTGTGGAGAATACCAGGAAATCCGCTTTCTCAAGCGCCGGCTCCCATCTTTGCACATCCCTCGGCAAATCGCCTTCGCCGTATGCAAACAAATCACACATGGAAATCGAATTATCCATACGAAGTTTGCAGCTGGTACATCCTGTGGGAAGTTCCACATACTCGTGAAGGAATCCGTTCTCGCCGCATTTGGTTTCCGCACCGTCCACAATCAGGGTCCAGCCCGTCGGGGGATTCTTCCACTTAATGTAAAGTCCCTGCATCGGCTGCGTGGAAGTAACTGTGATTTCATCACTTGCGGAGAATGCCACCGTACTGTCCGTGGAAGCATCCTTAAGTTTCGATAAATCCCCGCCCGAAGTAGCACTTAGGGTAACATCCACTTTCGATGCTTCTTCCGCATGTACATGAATCGGCAGCAATATGTGCAGTAAAAATGTCAGCACTGCGGCAATCGCCAGATAAATACCGATTCGTTCGGCCGCTCTTAAAAGAGTATGTATAGCGTTGTTCTGTTTGTTGTTTATA
>CADCOL010000229.1 GCA_902803015.1 uncultured Lachnospiraceae bacterium
CCCTTCTCCTGCATGGTAATACCGTACAGACGGTCCGCTCTCGACATCGTACCTCTTCTGTGGGTAATGACGATGAACTGGGTGTCCTTGGTCATCTTGTTTAAGTATCTTGCAAAACGCTCCACGTTGCTTTCGTCGAGCGCCGCTTCGATTTCATCGAGCAGACAGAACGGTGAAGGTTTTAGGTTCTGAATTGCAAACAAAAGCGAAATTGCGGTCAGTGCTTTCTCACCACCGGAGAGCTGCATCATATTCTGAAGTTTCTTTCCGGGCGGCTGAGCGATAATACGGATACCTGCTTCGAGAATATCCTCATCATCCATAAGTTCCAGCGAGCCCTGTCCGCCGCCGAACAGCTCTTTGAATACCTTATCGAATTCCGAAGCAATGCGTCCGAACTGTTCACGGAACTGCTTACGCATGGATTCGTCAAGTTCCTCGATGATTTTAACCAGCGTTTTTTCCGCTTCGATTAAATCGTCATGCTGTGTATGTAAGAAAGTATAACGTTCCGAAACCTGCTTGTACTCTTCGATTGCATTGACATTGACATCGCCGAGTTTCTTAATCGTATCGCGTACGCCGATTAAGCGCTTCTTCATCGCCGGCAGATCGGTTAAACTTTCGTCGCGAAGTTCTGCCGCATCACGAAGCGTGATTTCATATTCCTGCCACATATAGGAAGTATGGGAAGATAAGGATTCTTCCATTTTTTCCTTCTGTGCGTTTAAGCGGTATACTTCTTTGTCCAGACCGGAAATAAGGTTTGTAATCTTCTCACGCTCGGTAAAGAATTCTTTCTGCCTGTTTGCATACTCTTCCTTCTTTTCCGTCATGTTTTTCAGTTTTTCCTGCGTCTCGGACTGTGTGGAATGAGAAGCCTCAATCGTCTTTTTGATTTCTTCGATATCGGCTTTCTTTTCTTCAATGCTTGTTTCGGAAGAATCGAATCCGTTTACGAGTTCTTCTTTTTCTTTTAAGGATGCATCGAGTTCGCCCTGAACACGTTCTAAGTTCTGCGCCTCGAATTCCTGTTTCTGAACGAGTTTTTCGACTTCCACGTCAAATGCGGAAACGATGTTTAATTTCGCGGTTTCTTCTTCGCGGTATCCTTCGAGAATCTTCTGATTCTCTTTTACTTTCTCGTTTTCTTTTTCTTCCGCAACAATGCTGTCGTGCAGGCTTTGCTCGATTTTAGCCTTTTCGTCGTCAAAGGCTTTCATCTCGCCCTTGATATCCGCAATTTCTTTCTGAATGGATTCGTAATCACGGTTAAAATCGCCCATTTTCTCTTTCGCCTGATTTACCTGGATTCTCGCGGTATTCAAACGAAGATATGCTTCCTGGTGTTCGAGTTTCATGCGCTCGATTTCCATACGAAGCTTGTTTCTGCGCTCCTTGCAGGAAGTAATGTCATCTTCCGCTTTCTTAATGTCTTTCTCGCATTCCTCGACGGATTTCTTTAATTCCTCGAGCTCTCTTCTTCTGCTTAAAAGATTGGAATTGTTCTTAAACGTACCGCCGCTGATGGCACCGCCGGGAACCAGGAGTTCGCCTTCCACGGTAACCATACGGATGCCGTAATCAAATTTTCTGGCGATTTTAAGCGCATTGTCCACGGTATCTACCACAACAATACGTCCGAGCATTGCTTTGCTGACATTTACATACTTCGGATCCTGTGTCACCAGATCGCATGCCATGCCGATGACTCCGGGTTCGGTTAAGCACTCGGGATTCTTGAATTCCTGCGGTTTGGTAATCGCGGTAAGCGGAAGGAATGTCGCTCGTCCCAGACGATTCTTTTTTAAGTACTCAATCATGTTCTTGGCGGTGTTTTCGTCTTCTGTAACGATATTCTGAATGTTTCCGCCGAGAGCCGTTTCGATCGCGACTTCGTACTTCTTCTCTACATGAATGATATCCGCCACAACGCCGCAGATACCCTTGTCATGGGTTTCTTCCTTACGTTCCATCACTTTCTGGATGGTTCCGGAATATCCCTCGTAACGGGTCGTTAAGTCGTTGATGGTATCGTATTTTGATTTCTGCTGATGGAAAAGTGCCTGTTTGTCGCGTAATTTCGCATCCAGGGAAGCAAGTTCGTCACGCATTGCGGAAACTTCTTCTTCGAGCTTGATCTGCGCGAATTTCTTTTTCTCCACCTCTTCATTGATGGTTTTAAAGCTGTTTTCAAGCGTTACAATCTCATCCGACTGCTTTGCTTCCTGCGTTTTCGCGGAAAGAAGCTTTGCGTTTAACTCGGACAGGCGAATCGTCTTTTGTTCGCTCATCGTATGCATACGTTCGAGACTTGCCTTAACGGAGCCTCTTTCGCTTAACAGTTCGATGATGTAATTCTTGCTTTGTTCAATGGTAAAATTGACGGTCTCAATCTGCTTCTGGCAGGCAATCAAATCCTCTTTTGCCTTCTCGCGTTCCGCCTTTTTCCCGGTCGTATTTAAATCCGCCGTTTCCTTGGTCTTTAAGATCTCGGCTTTCTCTTCTTCCTTGGCCTTAATCTGAGCATCCACAGTCTCCAGGCGGGTCTGCATATGCTCTTTGTTGCTCTCGGCAGACTTAATCTGTTCTTCCAAAAGCTTAATCTGACCTTCCAGTTTTTCACGCGTTACTTCGTAACCGGAAAGGGAATTCTTCGCCTCTTCGATTTCGTTGTTTAAGCCTTCAAGAATATCTTCGAGCTTTTCGTATTCAAGTTTTAAAGTTTCGTTTCTGTGATTTGCGCTTTCCAAATCATTCTCGGAAATGATGCGGTTTTTCTCGACTTCTTCGAGGCTTGCACGCAGTTTTTCCGTCTCAAGAAGAAAAATATTTACATCGAGCGTCTTTTGCTCTTCTTTTCTCTTTAAATAAACCTTTGCCTTTTCGGACTGGCGCTCCAGGGGCCCGATCTGACGCTCGAGTTCCGCAAGAATGTCATTGACACGTACAAGGTTTGCACGCTCATTTTCCAGTTTCTTGCTTGCTTCCACTTTACGGCGTTTGAATTTTACAATTCCCGCTGCTTCATCAAAGAGTTCACGACGGTCTTCGGGCTTGCTCGAAAGAATCAAGTCAATCTGGCCCTGGCCGATAATCGAATAACCCTCTTTTCCGATACCGGTATCGTAAAAGAGTTCGTTCACATCTTTTAATCTGCAGGGGGAACCGTTTAAAAGATACTCGCTTTCGCCGGAACGATACAAACGTCTTGCAACGGTTACTTCTTCAAAATCGATGGCGAGCGAATGATCCGAATTGTCGAGTGTGATTGCAACATATGCACTGCCCACGGGTTTACGAAGCTGCGTACCGGAGAAAATGACATCCTGCATGGATGCACCACGCAGCTGTTTGATACGCTGCTCGCCGAGAACCCAGCGAACCGCATCCGCTACGTTACTTTTACCGGAACCGTTCGGTCCGACGATACCCGTGATACCGTTTTCAAAATCGAAAACAATTTTATTCGCAAAGGATTTAAATCCCTGAATTTCAATACTTTTTAAATACATTTCTTTATCCTGTTACTTTATAGATTTCGGCTTACGCCCATTTCTTTCAAAACACTGTAAGCTGCCTGCTGTTCGGCATTTTTCTTACTGTGTCCCGTACTTTCGGCGCGTTTTTCGTCATCGATGTAAAGCGCAACCGTAAAGCGTTTGTCATGCTCGGGCCCTTCTTCGGAAATCATTTCATACCGGATCGTTCTGCCCGGTGTCTTCTGAATCTCTTCCTGAAGTATGCTCTTTGAATCCGTAAAAAGAATTCGTTCGCCGATTCCGTCAAGCACAAAGCGGTTTACGTGATTCTTGGCACACTCCATTCCGCCGTCTAAATAAATGGCACCGATAATCGCCTCAAATACATCGGACAGAATCGAATCACGTTTTCTTCCGCCGGACATATCTTCGCCGCGGCCTAAAAGAATCAGTTCGCCCAAGTTTAAATTATTGGCGCAAAAAGCCAGCGCCGGTTCGCAAACCATGGAGGCACGCAGTTTCGAAAGTTCTCCTTCCGGCATGGTCGGATATTTAAAATAGAGATACTCGCTCATGGTGAGTTCCAAAACCGCATCTCCCAAGTACTCCAGGCGCTGATAATGTTCCCATTTATTGATTTTCATCTCGTTCATAAAGGACGGATGTGTC
>CADCOL010000230.1 GCA_902803015.1 uncultured Lachnospiraceae bacterium
CATTATCGGAAGATATCTGTCCCTCTCTTTTTTGAGCGGTGCTTTGCTTACCTTTCTGGCAACCTTCTTTTTTAAGTTTGAGTGGGGCGGAGCGGTAAATCAAAACGGCGTTCTGGATCAGGTAAAATCCATCATTCTGAGTATTTTCCCGTCCAATCCGGTTCAGCCTTTCCTGGAAGGAAACATGCTGCAGATTATTTTCCTTTCGGTATTTATCGGCGTTGTCATGCTGGCGCTCGGCGACAGGGTTCGAAGCTTTAAAACCGTTATCATTCAGGGAAACGAACTGATTACCAAAGCAGTTGGAATCGTGTGCAAGGTTCTTCCGATTTTTATTTTTACATCGCTTCTTTCCATCTTTTGGACTTTGGGATTTGATGTATTTCTTTCCCTCTGGAAACCGATTGTGGTAACCGTTGTGCTCAGTTTCATTCTGACCGCGGTAACACTTTTGTATGTTTCCATTCGGCATCGCGTGTCCCCGTTTAAGCTGGTCCGCGGTCTGGCAAAGGGAACTTTTGTATCTTTTACCACTGCATCGAGTGTTGTGGCATATGCAACCATTAAAGAGGATTTGACGAAGAATCTCGGGCTGGAAGAACAGTTCGTGGATTTTACCTATCCCATCGGACTGAATTTGTACACAGCCGGATATATGCTGATTTTCCTGACTACTATGCTGTCACTGGCGGAGAGTACGAAAACGCCGGTTTCCGTGGTCTGGTTTATCTTAGCGGGCTTTTACAGTGTGGCATTCTCCATTGCAACGCCCGTTGTTTCCGGTGGTGCTCTGATTTGTGTCGGCGTCATGTTAAACAGTCTGAAATTGCCGGACAACGGTCTTGCCCTGGCAGGTCCGTTAATCATTCTTCTGGATTTTTACTGTACCGCATCGAGGAATTTCACACATGCTTTGGATGTATATCTGCAGGCCAAGAAATTCGGCAAAGTGGACGATTCCGTTTTGCAAAAGAAAGCATCATAGAGTAAACTGTTGAATTACAGGAGGGTTATTTAATATGCTTGATTGGTTAAAATTTGTATTTCAGATTATCCGTGACAGTCTGATGGATATGCACGGTACGTTTTGGGCGCTGGTACCGCCTTTGGTGGCGATTTTACTGGCACTGATTACGAAGGAAGCTTACTCTTCTTTGTTCGTGGGAGTATTAATCGGCGCAATCTTTGTAGTCGGCTTCCCGACTCTGTCGGAAGGTGTCGGAACATTCTTTGCCAAAACGCTTGATACGGTGATCAGTGACGGCTTAATTGCCGCGATTGAAGGAACGGCCGGTATCTTTTTGTTCCTGATTCTTCTCGGAATTCTTGTTGCACTGATTAATAAGTCGGGCGGCAGCGCCGCATTCGGAAGATGGGCTGAGAAGAACATCAAAACCAAGGTTGGTGCTTCCCTTGCGACATTTGTATTGGGTGTGTTAATCTTCGTGGATGACTATTTTAACTGCCTGACGGTCGGTTCCGTTATGAGACCGATTTCCGACAGACAGAAAATTTCCAGAGCAAAGCTCGCATATTTAATCGATGCTACGGCAGCACCGGTATGTATGATTGCTCCGGTATCTTCCTGGGCGGCAGCAGTCAGTTCCGTTGCAGAGGATGCAGGTACCGGAATCTCGGGAATTCAGCTTTTCGTGAAAGCGATTCCTTATAACTATTATTCCCTGCTTACATTTGTATTTATTATCGGAATCATACTTATGAAATTCGATTACGGCCCGATGAAGCGCCATGAAAAACTTGCGGAATTAACCGGTAAACTCGGCGCGCAGGATGAAGGCAAAGATGTTACGTTCAACCCGAAGGGAAAAATGATTGACCTTGTCCTTCCCGTTGTCGTATTAATCATTACCTGCGTAATCGGAATGATCTATATCGGCGGATTCTTCGGTGTGGATGCCTGGGGCGGCACGGACTGTGCATGGGATTTTGTCAATGCGTTCGCCAATACGGATTCCACCGTCGGTCTTCCGTGGGGTGCTTTGATTGCACTGCTCTTTACGATGATTTATCTTTGCGCAAGACGCGTAATTACGTTTAAAGAGGCGATGGAATGCATTCCGAGAGGATTCTTCGCAATGGTTCCTCCTATTCTGATCCTGACGCTTGCGGTATCCTTAAAGACCATGACCTCCACGCTCGGCGCGGCGGATTTCGTGCATGATCTGATGCAGAATGCAGCGGGCGGATTGCATCTGTTCCTGCCGGCGATTATATTCCTGGTTGCATGTCTCCTTGCATTTGCAACCGGTACCTCCTGGGGAACATTCGGAATTCTGATTCCGATTGTTACGGCGATTTTCCCCGCGGACAGTACTTTGTTCGTAATCGGTATCTCCTCCTGCCTTGCAGGTGCGGTTTGCGGCGATCACTGCTCACCGATTTCCGATACGACGATTATGGCGAGTGCAGGTGCGCAGGTGGAGCATGTAAAACATGTATCGACACAGCTTCCGTATGCGATTACTGTGGCCGGAGTCAGCTTTGTAACATATATCCTGGCAGGTTTGATTCAGAATGCGGTAATCTGCCTTTTGATTGGCGTAGCGCTTACAATCGGAACGCTCTTTGTATTAAAACTGACACTCGGAAAAGACAAACCTTTGGATAAAAACGATCCGGATTCCGTGTTGGAACAGGCAAAATAGGAAGCCTGAGAGAGGAGAATGAATATGTTTTGTGTAAATTGTGGAAATCCGATGGATGACGGGGCAAAATTCTGCCCGAACTGCGGCGCACAGGCACCTGTGCAGCAGGCAGCAGCGCCAGCGGCACCTGCGCAGCAGGTAGCA
>CADCOL010000231.1 GCA_902803015.1 uncultured Lachnospiraceae bacterium
ACATCAACGTTCTCTTTCCACATGATTGCAACACCTTCCTGAACATCGTTTGCACCGTAGCAGTTAACCTTTGCACGGGGTGACTCGGGATCTTTGCTGTAACACTTGCGGAATACTTCCTCAACTTCGCCGGTGAAATAGTTGTACTTGGTCTCTACATAGGTAAATCCGTTGATACGGGAAATGATCTGTGCAGCGTCCTTTCCAAGACCGTTTAAAATAACACGAAGCGGTTTCTGACGAACTTTGTTAGCCTTCTCTGCGATACCGATTGCACCTTCTGCTGCTGCAAAGGACTCATGTCCTGCAAGGAATGCGAAGCACTCGGTGTCTTCTTCAAGAAGCATCTTTCCAAGGTTACCGTGTCCGAGACCTACTTTACGACGGTCTGCAACGGAACCGGGAATGCAGAATGCCTGAAGGCCGATACCGATTGCTGCTGCAGCTTCGGATGCCTTGCGGCAGTTCTTCTTGATTGCAATGGCAGCACCAACGGTGTATGCCCATTTAGCGTTTTCAAAGCAGATAGGCTGAATGCCTTCGATTAAGTGATAAACATCAATACCTGCTGCATCGCAGATATCCTTACATTCTTCGATGGAAGAGATGCCGTATTCCTTTAAACAAGCAAGAATCTGAGTCTCTCTTCTTTCATATGATTCAAATAATGCCATAATGATTTGTCCTCCCTTTCTTACTGTTTTCTAGGATCGATTAACTTCACTGCATCTGCAACACGTCCGTACTGTCCGGAAGCCTTCTCAAGAGCGGTAGCTGCATCGTCGCCCTTCTTGATGAAGTCCATCATCTTACCAAAGTTTACATACTTGTAACCGATGATTTCATCGTTCTCATCAAGTGCGATGTTGGTGATGTAACCGTCGGTAAGTTCCAAATATCTGGGTCCCTTGTCCAAAGTACCGTAAGTGGTACCAACCATGGATCTGGAGCCTTTTCCAAGGTCTTCAAGACCAGCACCGATCTGAAGTCCGTCCTCGGAGAATGCAGACTGGGTTCTGCCGTATACAATCTGTAAGAATAACTCTCTCATTGCGGTGTTGATTGCATCGCAAACAAGGTCGGTATTCAATGCTTCCATAACCGTAAGGCCGGGAAGAATTTCAGCAGCCATAGCTGCGGAATGGGTCATACCGGAGCATCCGATGGTCTCCACCAATGCTTCCTGAATGATACCGTCTTTTACATTTAAGGAAAGCTTGCAAGCTCCCTGCTGAGGTGCACACCAACCGATACCGTGGGTATAGCCGGAAATGTCCTCAACTTTTTTTGCCTGAACCCCTTTTGCCTCTTCGGGGATGGGAGCAGCGCCATGATGTACACCCTGGGTAACGGGGCACATGTTCTTGACTTCTGTTGAGTAAATCATAGTATCCTCCTTGTATTTTAATGATTCTTACATCACATAAGTATGAAAGGCTGCCGGATTTCAGTGCGCAAAAAACACGCCTGCATTCCTGCAACATACTTTATTTTACCAAATTAAGGGGAATAAAAACAGATAAAAATCAATAAATTTACAAAAAATTCAAAACTGAGAGCGAACTTTGCCGAGTATCTTCTCGCGGTTTTCCTTCGCCTCGTCGGAAATCGGTTTGCGGTTCTCGGGATTAATGTACCGGAAGCGGTCAAATCTGGTAAATCCGAGTTTTTCGAGCTTTTTCTGACTTTCCTCCGCCTCGTTTTCCTTATGAAAGAACGGAATGGTCGGGATACGAAGCAGAATCTTCTCCTGCCCGACCTTTTCTTTTAAATACATCAGGTTCTCAAAAAACAGGTCGTAATCCCCGTCCGTATATTCTCGGTATCTTTCCGGGTCCATATCCTTGACATCAACGATATACTCGTTAATAAACGGAATCAGATCATCCAGGTGTTCGCGTGAAACATTTAAGGAGGTCTCAATATTAAAGCTCCAGTTTGTTTCACGGTACTTTTCCATGAATTCTTTCCAGAACGCAGAATGAAGCAAAGGCTCACCTCCGCCGAGAGTCAGCCCGCCGCCTGTCGAGATAAAATACAAATTGTCGATTTTTACCCTTTCATACAATTCATCGACCGATAAAATTTCCGCAGGTTTTGTATCATCCCAGGATGAGGGATTCAAGCAAAACCGGCACCGTAACGGACATCCCTTGGAACATACCAGGGTCGTCACTCCGGTGCCGTCTGTCGTCATTCGGATTCGCTGAATTGCGATGAGGGGAAGTTTGCGTTCTTCCATGGTTTTTTCATCCGCTATTAGTTCTCGTCTGCTTTCTTGTCGTTTTCTGCGTCCTTGTCCGCATCGGCATCCTGATCGGAATCCGTATCTTCATCCGCATCTTCCTTGCCGTCGTTTTCGCTGCAGTCTTCCACCGCAACATCACCGTCAAGTTCTTCGATGACATTTCCGTTCTCATCGTAAGGAAGCGGATTGCCGTTTTCGTCGTACGGAATTCTTATGCCGTTATCATCATATACGGGAAGGCCCCATTCATTGACCTGAGGTTCCGCAACCTCGCCCATCACCTGAGTATCGGGCGGATACGGCTCTGCAGCACCGGCTAAATCCTGTCCGCCGATAATGGAGGAACCGCCGAAGAAATCAACCACCGGATCGATGATTGCATCTTTTACGACACATCCGGACATCGTTGCTGCCATACCGACCGCGAGACCTGTTACATACACCTTCTTGCCGAGACTTCTTCTCTTCGCAAGTTCTTTTTCCAGATACACCAGTTCCGCCTCGCATTTCGGGCAGGTTCCCTTGCAGTCGCCTTTGTGCTTGCATTCGGAAACGACATATTCAATATCGTTTTCTTCCGCAATTTTCGCACGAATTTCTTTTAATGCCTTGCATTTTTCTTTTCCAATCATATCGTTTCCTCCTTTATTAATTCCCGCCTTTGTTTCCGCCGCCTGTGGTGCCGGTTCCGTCATCGTCAACGATTTCTTTACCGGAACCGTCGTCTCTGCCGTCGTCATCCGAATCGTCGTCCGAATCGTCGTCGCCCGAATCGTCGTCGCCCGAATCGTCATCATCGGCATCTTCGTCACCGTCGCCGTCGGGATTCTCTTCCACCACTCCGTCGCCGTCCGGATCTTCTTCCGAACCGTCGCCGACTGCTTCTTTGTTGTCCCAGTCGTAGTTAGGATAATCTTCTTTAATCTTTTTCTCTTCTTCTCTTCCGAGTACCCGGTCAACCTTCGTCCACTGCCCTTTGTAATTTTTCGGCAGATTCGGGTCCTTCGCAGGTGTTCCGGTCTTTGCAAGCGACGGATCTTTTAAGTACTGCTCGTAAACACCGGGATTTAATGTAATCGTCGACCATCCTCTCGAAAGAATGTCGTCATACTGCAGGAAATGCGTTCCGATTTCCAGTCCGAGCGGTGTAAAGAATACGATATTCGTTTCCTTGTCCGCCAGGAAATCCGCGAGCTGTTCGTCCGTCAGCGGATCGTAGGATTCGTTTCTTCCGTTCTGCGTCAGGCACTGTTCGCGGAACTTCTTTGCAAGATCCGCGTCCACGTTGATAATTTCGTCGTTTTCAATAATCTCTCCTTTTTCCAGATCTACATTGATTGCGTAAATGTAGGAATCCAGATTGATTGCATAATCATCGGTATGTACCACGCAATCCAGAAGAATACTCATTTTACGGCCGTCATTGTATGTAATGTAGGAGTCGACCGAAAGCGTGCAGGTACTGAACACATACATGTTGTACTGGGATGTGCCATTCATAAAATTCAGCAAATCCGATGCGCAGCGGTCGAAAATCTCCTGATTCAGATCATCCAGATTCGGGATATTTCCTTCGAGATGCGGATAGGCAATGCTTCCGACAATGCGCTGGTCGCCCATTTTATCATCGAAATAATAGTACTCGCGACTGATCTGATACTGTGCGCTGTAAGTCTCTTCATCGATGCAGTCCGCAAACGGTTCATAATAAGGCGGTGTAAAATCGTCCGGCTTCCAGTTCTTGTGCGTAACATCAAACACGCTTGTCTGGTCGCGGTAGGTTCCTTTGTTTCCGTTGATATACGGATCGAAACATCCGGATTTCGTCACAACCGCGATATCAGCCATTTTTTCATAAAAGCTGATATCCACTCCTTCATGGTCAAATCTTCCGAAATGACGCTTGGTCACCTCTTCCGGAAGCTCTTCCGAGGAAGGGGTGCCCGAGGAACCGAATGAATAGGACGGAATCGACGCCTGCTGTTTCTGCTTTTGTTTCTGTTTTATAAGCTGCGGAGCCAGAACTCCGAGGGTTGGAATCAGTCCGACACAAATGATAAAAAGTACAATGAGGACGCCGCAGGCAATAACAAGCGGAACCCACCATTTTTTCTTCTTTTTCTCCGCCGGCTCGAATTTCGGTCCGGGCTGCTTGTCCGGATTCGGATAATAACCGGAGGGTCTTTTCGGAGCCTGTCCGCGGTTCGGATTGTAATTTGCCCCGTTCGGTACCTGCTGCGGAATGTATCCCGGCACAGGCTGCTGCATCTGCTGCATGTTTTGCTGCATCGGCTGCTGCGCATTCGGGTCAAATCCCGGAGGCGGTCCCTGCGAGTACTCTCCCTGGGTATCGAATCCCTGCGGATTCATATTTCCCTGCGCTTCGTAATTACCCTGTCCGTCGAAATTGCCCTGTCCGTCGTAACCCTGTCCGTCGTAGCCCTGCGATTCATCGTAAACCGGTTCTTCCGGCGCATTCAAATCAAAACCGCAGACCCTGCAGACCGGCGGCTCCATGATGGCGCCGCAACGCGGGCAAAATATAAATTTTGTATCTGTTCCGTAATCCATTATTTCTTATCCTCAGAACCAAATGCCATCTCGCTGAAATATTCGAGAATACATCTTCTCATTAATATTAACGAATAAGCCACCGCACTTTCGCGGATTTTTGCACGATTTCCTTTAAAAATATATTTTTCGACCGTAATCTTACCTTTCACGGAGCATCCGATGAATACCGTACCGACCGGAATTTCCTCGGTTCCGCCGTCCGGACCGGCAAGTCCCGTAACGGAAACCACCACATCCGCCTTATTTATAAGGGCCGAACCTTTTAACATTTCCTCGCAGACTTCCCTGCTGACTGCGGTGTATTTCTGCAGGACACCCTTCTTGATTCCGAGAAGTTTTCTCTTTGCCTTGTTGGAATAGGTAACATAGCAGAGTTTCAAAACATCAGAAACACCGGGCACGTTAATCAGTCGTCCCGCAACCAGACCACCGGTACAACTTTCCACGGTGGAAACCGTCAGATGATTGGCAACAAGCAGATCCACAACGGATTTTTCCAGTGTCACTTCGGGGTCGGTTGAATAAATATAATCGCCGAATCGGTTCTTTAATTCCCTTACAACCGGTTTTACAAGCTTGGAAGCCTCTTTTTCGGTCTCCGCTTTTGCCGTAACACGGACATGTACTTCGCCGGATTTCGCATAAGGTGCAACCGTCGGATTCGTTCCCATCGTCAGATCCTGAATCTTTTCATCGACACGGCTTTCACCGATGCCGCACATTTTAACGACTTTCGATACGATGACACCGGGACTTTTTTCAATCAAATACGGCTTTACGCTCTTTTCAAACATTGCGGTCAGTTCCACGGGAGGTCCGGGGAGCAGAATCGCGCACTTGTCGTCTTTTTCGATAATGATTCCGGGTGCGGTGCCGTTATCGTTATATAAAACGATACTGTCCTTCGGAACATATGCCTGTTTTTCATTGATGGCAGGCATTTCAAAGCCGCGGTTTGCGAAGAATTCGCGAATCTCCGCCATCGCTTTCGAGTCAAGAACGAGTTCCTGATTCAGCGCTTCCGCAACGCTTTCTTTGGTCAGATCGTCCTCGGTCGGTCCCAAACCGCCCGATAAAATAACGCAGTCCGAACGGTTCCATGCGGTCAGAAAGGCATCCTGAATCCTGCTTTTATTGTCACCGACAACGGTCTGATAAAAACAGGAAATGCCAAGCGCCGCACACTGTTCGGACAGGTACTGTGCATTCGTATTTACAATATTTCCAAGAAGAAGTTCCGTTCCTACAAAAACAAATTCTGCCTTCATACGTTATTCCTTTCTTCCGGTCATAGCTTTTCAGCTTTCTTTTGCCGTTCCGGCTTCGTCTTCTTTCTTCTCGTCTTTTAAAACATTGCGGTTCTTTACAAGATAATCAATCAGGCTGAACAGGGTTAAAATACATACCAGCCACTGCAGCACGATTCCCACAAATGCGATTCTTTCGATATCCGCAATTAAGAAGCATACCATAACCATCTGTGCCGCCGTCTTGACCTTGCCCCAGATGCTTGCTGCGATTACCACGCCTTTTTCCGCTGCCACCAGACGGAAACCGCTGATGATAAAATCTCTGGCGATAATTAACATGACAAGCCAGATATTCGCCTTGCCGAGCATCATAAGCCCGATTAACGCAAGGTTTACCAGGAGTTTATCCGCAAGCGGATCCATAAATTTTCCGAAATTGGTAATCATGTTGTATTTTCTGGCGATTTTTCCGTCCAGCATATCGGTTAAGGAAGCCACAATAAAGATTCCCAGTGCAATCCACTTGCTGTAAGGCTCGATTGCCGCAAAACCGAACGGGAGAAATCCCTGCTGATTCATTAAGAAGAATAAGAAGAACGGAATCATAATGATTCTTGATAATGTCAGCTTATTCGCTAAATTCATCGAAAACTACTCCAATCAAATCATATTCGTTACA
>CADCOL010000232.1 GCA_902803015.1 uncultured Lachnospiraceae bacterium
AATCCGCGGTGCATTCCTTTTTAACCTATTATTCCACGGAAGATGTCAAAACCACGTTCTGGGAATATGTAAAGGACCATCTTTTCATTATCCTTCTGGTGATTTCCGCAGTCCTGTTTTTGATTGTTCTTCTCCTTCTTCGAAGCATCCGTGCGGAGAAAAAGGTTGGCGAGGAAGAGAAACTTTTGAAGGAACTGAATAAGCGCGTATTCGTGGATGCGCTGACATCCGTTCGAAATAAGGGCGCTTATAACGAGTATCTTAAGAAACTGCAGGAACGTGCGAACGGCGGAGAGAAACTGGATTTTGCGATTGGCGTTTTTGACTGTAATAACTTAAAAACCATAAACGATCAGCACGGTCATGACAAGGGCGATATCTATTTAAAGAACGCCTGCCAGCTGGTATGTAAGGTATTTGACCACAGTCCCGTGTTCCGAACCGGCGGAGACGAGTTCGCGGTATTTTTGTTAAATGATGATTATAAAAACAGGGAAGAACTGATTCAAAAGTTTGTAAGCCGCAAGTCGGAAATCAATGGTGCCGCAGCCAATACCTGGGAAGAAGTGCATATCGCGTACGGTATTGCGGAATATGATCCGAACCGGGATAAATCTATCAGCGATACGGCGCGCCGTGCGGATAAAATCATGTATGAGAATAAGCGAAGAGAAAAGGAACTGGAAGTTATATCTAAGGCAGACACAACGGCTGAATAAGGAGGATGAGTGATGGGGACTGACGGAGAGAATAATGAAATTACAGATGTAGTACAAAAGAAGAAGAGCCCGGTTGTGCCGATTATTATCGGTGTGGTTGCGGCGCTTGTAATTATCGTCGGTGTGGTAATTGCGGTGGTTGCTACGATTTCCGCGAATTCACCTGCAAAGAGACTGCAAAAGCAGCTGGATCTCGGCGATAAGTATCTGGCGGATCTGGATTACGTAAGTGCGATTCTGGCATACAAAGAGGCCATCAACATTGATCCGAAGGATGAAAGAGCCTATGTTGCTTTGGGTGAGATTTATACAACGCTTGTAAATACCTGTATGGAAAAAGGTGATTACAGCGGGGCTGAAAAATACATCAACGACGGACTGGATATTCTCGGAAAAGGTCGTGCTGAAATCCCCGATTCCCTGTCCATTCTGCAAAAGTATGAAGCCATGGAAGACTTAAAGGACCAGCTGAACAATGTTTTCGAAACCGTACCCGGCGAAGAAGGGGAAGGCGGAGAAGGAGAACCCGAGGAAGAAATTCAGTTAATCATTGAAGAGGGCGTTTACGATTACCGTATCGTGGAAGGCGTAATCGGAAAGAGCAAAGAGGAAGCCACCGCATGGCTGCATCAGTATTTCGGCAGCAACAATGTTTATGAAGAAGGCGGCTCCGTAGTTATCGAACCCGGCACCAATTACATGATTGAGACGGAAGGATATCGCTTTACGACCAACAAGATTGACGTTGCGTTCCAGGGAAGCGGCGCATTCCAGGTAAGCTTCATTAAGACCGGTAACGGTATAGAGATGGATTACGAAGCATGCTCGAATTACTTTACCGCAACGCTCGGTACACCGACGCAACAGCAGTCGAACCCCGGTGCGTTTGCATCGGTTTACAGCAACAGCTGGGATAAAATTTACAAGGACATCGATTTATCGGTAGTTGAGGTTCTCGCACCCGATATCGAAGACGCATCCTATGCGGCGATTCTGTTCGTGGATACGAAGTATATAGAGAATTAAAAGGAGTAGAAGATGGTTAAACATGTTATACTGTGGAATCTGAAAGATGAGTTTTCCGACGAGGAGAAGGCTCAAATCAAGAAAGACATCAAGGACGGTCTGGAGGGCTTAAAAGGGCAGATTCCGGGCCTTACGGAGATTGTGGTAAACATTGAGCCGCTCGCAAGCTCCAATGGCGATCTGATGCTGGATTCGACGTTTACGGACGAAGCATCCTTAAAGGGTTATGCCGTACATCCCGCACATGTTGCGGTTGCGGACGGCAAGGTAAGACCGTTTACGAAATCCCGGGTATGTATGGATTATGTAAACTAAAATTATGTAAACCAAAAAGGAGGAATACATCATGCCTTATATTGAATCAAAAGTAAGCGTTAAAGTTTCCGAAGAACAGGAAAAGGAACTGAAAACCAGACTGGGTCAGGCTATTTCCTTAATTCCCGGCAAGAGCGAGAGATGGCTCATGGTCGGAATCGAAGATGAGTATCATATGTATTTTGCAGGCGATAACAGCGTGCCGATGGCATATGTCGATGTAAGACTTTTCGGCGGTCCGGATGAAGAATCCTTCGCGAAAATGACTGCGGAAATTACGGAGATTTTCGGTGATGTTTTAGGTGTTGCACCGGATAAAATGTATATCCGCTACGCAGCCACCACCGACTGGGGATGGAACGGGAGCAATTTCTAATGGGTCTTAATGCATATGAATCCATAGAAGATGCCATACACGGATGCTTCGGAGAAAACGTTTCCGTAAAGAACAGGGAAAGCCGTTTCGGCGGAGATATCAACGAAGCAGGTGTTTTACATCTGACAGATGGAAACAGTGTGTTTATCAAGAGTAATTCCATTGCGAACAAAGGCTTTTTTGACGCGGAGGAAGAAGGAATCCGTGCTATTGAGCAAACAGGCACTATTTCCGTACCGCATCTGATTTGCAAGGGAATCGACAGGAGTAAAAACTGTTCATTTCTGATGATGGACGTGATCCGTCAGGGAAGCATTACGGGAAAAACATTTACCGAATTCGGTTATGCGTTTGCCGATATGCATATGGCGGATACATCCGAATTTGTGGAAAACGGCAGATTCGGGTTTCTTCACGATAACTACATCGGTGCTTCCGTGCAGGTGAATACGCCGAAAGAGAACTGGATTGATTTTTTCCGGGAATGCAGACTGGAGGTACAGTTCCGAATGGCGGAGCGTGCACTTGGTTCGGGAATGATGAAGTCTGCGATTCGCCTGTTGGACCGCCTGGATGATGTTCTTACGGAACCGTCAAAGCCGTCGCTTCTTCACGGTGACATGTGGGGCGGCAACTACATGATCAATCCGCACGGCAGGGGAGTTTTGATTGATCCGGCCGCATATGTCGGACATCCCGAAGCGGATATGGCCATGACGGAAATGTTTCGTCCGATGCCGACGGAGTTTTACAAAGCATATTATGAAAAATTGCCGAAAGAAGACGGTTATGAGGACAGAAAAGAGATTTATAATCTGTACCATTTTCTGAACCATTTGAATTTATTCGGTGACGGTTATTATGATGCGGTTGCAAGAACCGTCAGAAGATTTTAGGAGAGTAAAATGTTTGAAGCATGCAAATACAAAGTTACGCAGATAGACGGAGATTATGCGTATCTTCAGAAGATTGACGAAGAGGACGGCGAGCCGAAGCTGGTAGCAAGGGCGCTTCTTCCGCCGGAGATTTCGGAAGGCTGCATCCTGAAATATGAGCTGATGCAGTACTCCTTAGAGTGAAATCAGGACAGGCATAGGAGAAATAATGTTTCGTACGGTTTCAATTATTATAAACGCAATCATATTTCTGGACATGGTGGTATTGACCGTCCTGTTTTTCAGAAAGGACGGAAAGTGGGCCTGGGCAAACGGAAAACGGCCGTTAAAATACTTCACGTTTGAAAGCAATGTCCTGTGCGCCATCGCATCCCTGCTGATGATATTCTTGCCGGAGATTTATCCGGTCTGGATTATCAAGTTCGTTGCAACGGTTGCGGTTACCGTCACGATGGTGACGGTGCTGGTGTTTTTAGGACCTGCAATCGGTTACAAGAGAGTGTTTAGCAAACACGATTTCTGGATGCATCTTGTGAACCCGATTCTGGCACTCGTATCTTTCTGCATCTTTGAAAGAGGGACGATGCCTTTTGTACATTGCCTGTTCGGAATTATACCGGTTGTCTTGTACGCAATCATGTACGGCTATAAGGTGATGCTTGCAAAGGAAGAAAAGCGCTGGGAAGATTTTTACGGATTCAATAAGGGCGGCAAGTGGTACATTTCGGTAATCCTGTTACCGCTCGGAGCATTCCTGATTTCCGTAGGATTGTGGGCTATCCAGTTATTATAAGCAATAAATAGCAGATAAACTCAAAACGGCGCCGGAGGTGCCGGAAAGGAAGA
>CADCOL010000233.1 GCA_902803015.1 uncultured Lachnospiraceae bacterium
CTCGGTATGGTAAGGCTTTCTTTGTACAAGTATCTGCCGATTTCCCTAAAGGACTTCTTTAAGGTAAGCGGTTCGGAAGAGATTAACCAGTATTCAAAAAAAATCTACGACGGACAGGATGTGGCGGATTCCGACAGCTTTTCCGGAATGCTTTATACGGCAAAAGAACGCGGCATCTGCATGTACAATTTTGATTATTACAGCGGTTTGAAGGAAGGTCTTAAAGTCGAAGAGGGGACAAAACGCATCGTTTTTGAGCATATGTTCGGTATGCATAAGCCTTATTACGGTTTATACGGTAAAGAAGAAGTTTCAAACGATGAAGAACAGGAAGTATGCGTAGAGATTATCAACGAATACACAAGGCAGTTAAAGGAACTCGGCCTTTATGACGATACCTGTATTATTATAACTGCGGATCACGGATTTCCTAAGATTGGGGAAAGCGATCCGGTAATGCTGGTTAAGCTCCCGAATTATCATGGCGAAAAGATGACCGTCAATACAGCTCCCGGTGTTCTTCAGTCGGATCTTTTGCCCACGATTCTGGATATTATCGGCAGAGATCCTCAAATGATTCAAAACGGTATCTCTCTTCTTAAACTCTCCGAAAATGAGCAAAGAGAGAGAAGATTAAACTACATTACCTACGATAATTCGCTTCCGCCTGTTCCAAAATGCGAGGGAATCGGATTTTCCTACGTGAACTGTTACGAGGAGTACCGTTTTACCGGCAGAAGCGAAGAAATTGATTTGCAGAAGGATAAAGTGGGTACAAAACCCATATTTGATTACTGGTGGTAAAATGATTGTTTACATGTTAATCAGCCTGTTGCCGATTGCAATATGTGCCGGATTTACAATGATATACCGAAAAAAGGATGCATTGGCGGGAAGGAAAAAAACTTTGACCCGTTTCTTTGTGTATCTTTTCGCCGTAACCGCATTGCTTTGCGGAATCATTTTCGAACTGACCAGTTTCTATCCGATTGAGTTAAAGTATGATTTTCTGCGGGTATTTCTGATTCTGTCCGTTCTGTTTCTTGTGTTGGAAAGCGCATCGTTTGTTGCATTCTGCGTTTCCTTTAGGGCGGACAAAAAATCATCGGAATTTGCATTGCTGTGGACGAAACTGACAGGCGGGAAAGCATCGAAGGAAGATGCGAAAGCACAGGACCAAAAAGAGACCGGGAAGGAAGAACTTCCTTTCAAAAAACGTTTGGCATTTGCGGCAATTCCGATATTTGGAATGCTTTACATGGTCACATTTTTCGGTATTACGGAAACATTCTTTGCAAACCGCGGAGAGTGGGTGTTTACGTTTAAGGACATCGTTTTTCCCGGACTGCTTATATTTTTCGGAACAGGAATTCTTTTCAGCGTCATTGCCGCTGCTTTAAAAGGCGGAGTATATGAGAGGGCGGTTATTGTAATCGGCTCGGCATTTGCAGGCCTGTACATCCAGAACGCATTCTTAAACACGGTAAAATTCATCAACGGCGAAAAAACGATTACGCCGGTCGGAATCCTGATTCTGAACATTGCAATCTGGGGAATTCTTTTATGTGTTCCGTTGATTCTGTATTCCAAATTCAAGAAAAAAACGACGGTATTCTATGCTGCACTGGCGGTATCCGCAATTCTTTTCGGTATTCAGATTGCTCCGTTGCCGTTTCTTTTTAAACCCGATCCAAACGCGGAAACGCAGGAAGCAAACGGCGTGAAAAAGGAACTGCGTTTGTCCGGTGAGGAACAGTTTGTGCTGTCCGATGAAGAGAATGTAATCGTTCTGATTATGGATGCATTTTGGAACGGTTATATGGACGAGTATCTGGAGAATCATCCGGAAGCCTATGAAAAGCTTGCCGATTTTACATACTATGACAATATGAGCACGATGGCGATGAATACATCCACATCCATGCCGTATCTGCTGACCGCAAGCGATATTGATTTTTCGGTGGATTTGCGCGAATCCAATCGTCAGGCATGGACGGGAGAGAATGCAACGGCTTTCTACGATACCATGCATGAAAAGGGATATACGATTAATCTGTACACGGACGGCGATAATTACTGCGGTGATGCCGATAACATGGTCGGAAAAATCGATAACGTGCAGGAAACGGAATTCACGGTTCAGACGAATTCATTTAAAACTTACGCAAAAATGCTGAAGCTGTCCCTTTACAAGTATGTTCCGTTTGCGTTTAAGGAATTCGTGACGGTTGCGGGCTCCGAGGAAATCAATAACTGTTCCGAGTTTTATTATAACGGTGTAAAGGAAGAGAATTCCGATGACTGGACGGAGGTAACCAAAACCGCATATGCATTCGGGATTGCATCAACCAATTTCGATTACCAAAGGGAAATGAATGAGAGACTCGAATATACAAGCGGCAAGAGAGCGGTTTTTGCGCATATTATGGGCATGCACGGACCGCACTACGGAAGTTCTGTCGATGAAGAAGTAACGCAACAGCAGGAAGAAGAAATCTGCATGAATCTTTTGTATTCCTGTATTGAGAAGTTAAAAGAACAGGGCGTGTATGAGAATACAAGCATTATCGTAACGGCGGACCACGGCTATTTTGATCTTTACAAATCGGCACCGATGATGCTCGTGAAAGGTATGGGAAGCACGGGAGAGGAACTTGCAATCAGCAGCGCACCGGGTGTGGTGCAGACGGATTTGCTTCCTACCATTCTGGATTTAGTCGGAGAGAATCCGGAAATGATTTCCGGCGGCAAATCGATTCTGCGCCTGGAAGACGGAGAGCAAAGGCTTCGTATTACGAGACAGATGAACAATCTTCCCGAATTTCCGCCCGCTCACAAATGCGACGGAGTCGGATTCTCCATTTATAATTGTTTCGAAGAGTATCAGTATTACGGAAGAACATCGGATATAGACGTAAATAAGGATTTGAAAAACCGGGGACCCATTGTAAGTTACTGGTGGTAAGGAGAGCATAATGCAAACACTGATTAAACCTTTAATATGGCTGATGGAGCTTTGCTATACCATATGCAAAAACTATGGCTGGGCAATTATACTGTTTACTTTATTCAGCAAAATCATTCTTTTGCCGGTTTCCATATGGGTGCAGAAGAATTCCATCAAAATGGTTCAGATGCAGCCGGATCTGAATTTTGCGAAAGCAAAGTTTTTCGGTGACAAAGAGCAGATTGCGGAAGAGCATTCCAAGATTTACAAGAAGTATAAATACAGTCCTTTTGTAACTCTGATTCCGACGCTGATCCAACTGCTTCTTCTGATGGGCGTGATTGAGGTCATCAAGTACGGGATTAACAGCGGCATGTATGATATGAACTTCCTGGGATTCTCTTTGGAAGTGATTCCGACAAAGGTCTGGGGACTTTATATCCTGTCTCCGATTATTGCGGCTCTGTCCGCGCTTTTGATGTGCATCTGCCAGAATAAGAGCAATGTTATCCAGGCAGAGCAGAATTTCTGGAGTCAGGCCATTACGCTTGGTATTTCCGTCGGTTTGTCCCTGTATCTCGGTTTCTTTGTATCCGTCGGAGTTGCGATTTACTGGATTGCAAGCAATCTTATGTCCACGGCGCAGCTGTATATCCTGAATTTCTTCATTAATCCGAAGAAGTATGTGGATTATGAACGATTGGAAGAGAGCAAGGCGGCCTTAAAAGAGCTGGAAGGTCTTGGAGCGGATAAGAAGAAGGATCCGAAGGCAAAAGAGAATGCAAAGAGAGAAAAGCAGGACTACAAGCGCTTTTTCTCCGTGGTAAACAAGCATCTTGTATTTTATTCCGAAAGCAACGGATTCTATAAATACTATGCCGGATTAATCGATTATCTGATGGAGAAAACGAACATCACGATTCACTATATTACAAACGATCCGGACGACAACATTTTTAAAATGGCGGAGGAGAACCCCAGAATCCGTGCCTATTATATCGGCGAGAAGAGACTCATTACCCTGATGATGAAAATGGATGCGGATATCGTGGTTATGACGGTGCCGGATCTGGAAAACTTCCACATCAAGAGAAGTTATGTCCGCAAGGATATTGAGTATCTGTATGTACAGCACGGAATGGGAAGTGTAAATCTGACCTACCGTAAGGGAGCGTTGGACCATTACGACTCCATCCTTTGCCCGAACCGTGCGCAGAAGGAAGAAATCCTTGCGCAGGAAAAACTCTATGGATTAAAGCCGAAGAAGATTATCGAGTGCGGCTATTTTATCCTCGATGACATGATTGCCGCATATGAAAAAATGGATAAGACCCCGAATCCGGACGGAAAGAAGAATATTCTGATTGCTCCGTCCTGGCAGGAAGGCAATATCGTGGACAGCTGTCTGGAAGAGCTTTTGAACCAGCTGAAGGGAACGGGAAATCACATCATTGTAAGACCGCACCCGCAGCATGTGCGCCATAAGAGGGAGAAGCTTGAGAAACTGAAAGAGCAGTTTGCAGGGGAAAAGGATATCGAAGTGCAGCTGGACTTCTCCGCAACGGATACCGTATGGAAAGCGGATGTTCTGATCACGGACTGGTCGGATATTTCGATGGAATATTCGTTCTGTACGCATAAACCGGTACTTTTCATCAACACGCCGATGAAGATTATGAACCCCGAATATCAGAAGATCGACGTGACTCCGATTAATGTTGAAATCCGCAGTATTGTCGGTGAAAACGTGGATGTTGACCAACTTGACAAAGTACCCGAAATCATCAATAATTTATTGGGTAATCGGGAGTACTACGAGAAGAAAATTGCCGATTATGCCGAGAGTCAGGTATATAACATCGGAAACTCTGCCGCAGTCGGCGGAAAGTATGTTGTAGAAAGACTCATGGAGATTAAAAAAGAAAGGAATTCCAATAATGCAAGCTAATTTACTGTACATCGATCCGTCCGTAACCACGTATTTGATTCAGGCAATTGCAGGTGTGGCCATTGCAGTCGGCGCAGGTCTTGCGATTTATTTCCGCAAGGCGAAGAAAAAAATGAACGAAAAGCTCGGAATCGACGAAAACAAGAATAAAGAGGTTGAATCCGACGATATCGAGTTTAAAGAATAATCGGATATGATTGAGAAACAGGTTAATCGAATTAAACCGAAATACTATTGGGCTTTAGCCTATTTCCTCGGAAGCATAGCTATGTTTGCTATGCTTTCTTATTCCGGACGTCTGGGCGGAAAGTATGAGATGCTTTCGGGCGATGGTTTTAAACTGGTTGCCAATCTTCGTATGTTTGCAAGAAGCATTTGGAGAGGAGAGAGCATCTGGTATTCCTTTGCAACAAGTTTGGGGATGAATACGGGACTGTTAATTGCTTATGATTACATGAGCCCGTTTAATATTTTCTATATCCTGTTTCCGAACGGCAATCCGAACGTGTTGACCGCCATAGTCTTTATTCTGAAATCCGGTGCGGCAGCAGCAACATTTCAGTTATTTTCCAAAAAAGTCTTAAAGCAGGAAAGCATTTTTTCCGTATTGTTCGGTATTTTTTATTCCATGTGCGGATTTTCCCTGCTTCACAGTTTATCCAACAATATGTGGGGAGATGCAATCTACATCCTGCCGTTGGTCGGAATCGGAGTGTATCTTGCAGTATATGAAAACAAATATCTGCTTCTGACGGTTTCCTACGCGTTGGCATTCATTACCCAGTTTTATCTGGGCTACATGATTGGCGTCATCAGCTTTTTGTTTTTCTTTTTGGTTCTGTTTGTCGGCGCAAACGAACTGAAGGGAAAGGAGAAAGTGCTTCGCATTCTGAAATATTTCCTTGCGACACTCACTGCCATACTGGTATCGGCCGTTATCTGGCTTCCTGCGGCATATTGTCTTCTTCATTTTTCCGGAGATGACGCAACACAGTTTCAAAGGATTGGGACAACCGTTTTGGATCTTTTCTATTGCATGCTTTGGGGCAGAAAGGGTGATTCCTATTCGGGTCTTCCTTATGCGTATTCCGGCGTGGCCACCGCAATGATTCTGCCGTTTTTCTTCTTTGTGAAAAAGATTCCCGCAAGAACAAAGTGGATTGCGGGTGCAATGCTCGGCTTTTGCATGCTTTGCTTCTTTGTCATGCCGTTCTACAGTCTGATTCACGCATTTGATGCGCCGGACGGTTTCAACTACCGTTTTCTGTTTGCGTTCAGCATGATTCTTTGCAGCATTGCCTGCCTGACATTGAAAGAGAATCCGAAAATTTCTCTGAAATGGATTATTCCTTGGTGCGCGCTTCTTTTGGTTTCAAGAATCATAATGATTGCAATTCGTAAAGGAGATGCAGATACATGGAAGTACGCATTCTTTATGCTGGGCATGAATATTGTATTTATGGGACTCTGGGTCTTGCTTGACCGAATGGGCAGAGTGGAGAAGAGCCGTTCCGCAGCCGTTGCGCTGGCATTGGTTCTGGCAATAGCGGAAACCGCGTCGGCAGGTTTCTTTATGTATAAAGACATGGATATGACCACCGAGAATTCGTATGAGAGGTGGGATGCGTACATGCGTCAGGTTCAGGCGGATGTAAAATCGGACACGGATTCTTCATTCTACCGTATTGTTTTTCAAAACGATTATCATGATAACTCCGATGCGTTCTGGGGATTTAACGGTATTACCGATTTCGGAAGTGCGGAGCATCCGGCACTTCGTCATATGCTTCATCGTATGGGATTCTTTACTTCACCCCGTATGATGCATGCTACCGGTATCACACCGGTAACGGGAATGCTTCTCGGAATCAAAACACTTTACATCGGCGACGACCCGTATCGGATTGTGGGAGAGAGCGCACCGTTAATCAAAGAGGACAACCCGTATCGTCTGTCTCTGGGATTCATGGTAAAAGATGAACTGGCAGACACGGAATTCACCGGGGCAAACGGATTCGAGACCTTGAATGAAATAATGCATGTCTGTGCCGGAACGGATGATGTTTTTGTGCCGGTTTCGAAAGACCGTATTCGTTTTATCGAAGAAGGTATCGTAATTGAGGAAAGAGAAATTGCGGATGAAGACGGGAACAGAGTAATTCTGTCGCTTGAAGGAGAGGCACCGGAAGATATGGCGCCCGGGGTCCGTATTATTGTTTCGCCGAACGGGGAATATCCCGCATATATCCAAACCGAGTTTTCCAATGCGGGAAACTTTGAAAACATGCTCTATATGCGCGGAATGGATAACCTTGTCAATATCGAATCGGATTCCTGCGATCAGGGAATTCAGGGAGCACCCCTCGTAAAAATGAAAACAAATGCGGACGGGGACTATGCGGTTCGAATCGAATGCTATGACGAGGCTTCCTGCCCGGCAGGTTTTAATGCCCTGAACGTATATGATTTCCATGAAGAAAATCTGCAGGCAGCTTATGAGGTTCTTTCCAAAGAACAGCTTCAGGTTGAAGAGTGGAAGAACGGATATGTAAAGGGGCGTATTTCGGTAAGCAGCGATAACAGGCTTTTGTATACATCCATTCCTTACATTGACGGATGGAAGATTACCATAAACGGGGAAGAGGTACAGCCGGTTGCGCTGATGAACGGTGCATTCATGGGAATTCGTCTTCCGGATAGCGGAGAATATGAAATTGAGATGAAGTATTCCTGCCCGTGGCTTAAGGAAGGAATTATTGCCGGTGTCATCGGGGTTCTTTTGCTGGCAGGCATTATGATTTGGGAGAGCAGGGGCAAAAAAGAACGGGATCATGCGTGAGAAAACGAAAGGAATCCTAAAACCGAAGTATTATTGGATTGTATCCTTCACATTGGCTTCATTGGCAATGTGGGTTTTGTTTGCCCTGGCAAGGGTTCTTTCGTTTGAAAAATACATTCTGCTTGCCGGAGATTCGTTTGAAATATACGCTGCAGACATCAGGATGTTTGTAAGGAGTATTTTAAACGGAGAAAGCATCTGGTATTCCTTTGCGGTACAGATGGGAATGAATACGGCATTGTCGGTCGCATTTAAACTTTTCAGTCCGTTTAATCTTTTGTATCTTATTTTTCCCAATGCGGATATCAATATTGTTACCGCAGCAATTATTATTCTGAAGACAGGTACCGCAGCGGCCTGTTTCCAGCTCTTTTGTTCGAAGGTTTTAAAGAACAATTCTTTTACATCGGTTCTTTTTGCGCTTTTCTATGCAATGAATTCCTATGTGGTTATTTACTGTGTCATCAATTTCATGTGGCTGGACGGTGTTTACATGCTTCCGGTTGTGGCGATGGCCGTTTACCGTGCGGTTCATGAAAACAAATACACGCTTCTTACGGTTTCCTATGCATATATTTTTATTGTGCAGTTCTACCAGGGATATATGATTGGAATCTTCAGCCTGCTGTATTTTGTTTTCCTGCTTGTATTGAAGACAAAAGAAGAGAGAAAAGTCCGTTTGAGAGAAAGCATTCTCCGATATGCGGTGTCGGTGGTAAGCGCCGTTTGCATTTCGGCATTTGTATGGGTGCCGGTTTTGCTGTTTTTAAAGAATCATTACGCATCCGACAGTACCGGTTTCGAACAAATCGGTATTTCGCTGATTCAGGTTTTCGGAAATTTTTTCTGGGGTAAGTTTCAGGATTATTACTGGTCCGTTTATCTGTATTGCGGAATTCCCTGTATTCTTCTTTTGCCGTTTTATTTTACCAACGGAAAAATCGAAAAAAGAGAGCGGATTACATACGGAGTTTTGCTTACATTCTTTCTGATCGGATGTGTTTTCCTGCCGCTTTTTGCCCTGCTTCACGGGTTTGATGCGCCGGATATGTGGAACTACCGCTTCGGTTTTATTCTTTCGTTTCTGTTATGTGCAGTTGCGTGCAGGGAGAGTGAGCATCTGAAGGAAATACAAAATAAGAGTTTCCTTTTGTATGTAATCGGCTTGGCGGTATTCTATCTGTTGGAGGGTAAATTGGACGGTTTAAGCCGCGGAGAAAGCACGTCTTTCATTTTACCCGGTTTTTGGATGAACTTATGTATTGTCGTTCTTTGGACGGGCTTGTTTCTTGCGGGAGAGCACATCAAATCTTTAAAAAAATGGGCGCCGGCACTGCTTATAGCCCTGGCTTTTGTGGAATGCGTTTCAAACAGCCTTTTTGCGGGAGCGTGGAATGATTCCCTGATAGAAGACGAACGGTTTGCACAGTGGGAAGAAACAAACCGTTCGATTATGGAGATAACAGCGCAGGAAGAAGGCACGTCAAATGAGTTTTACAGAATGTATGTTTTAAACGATGATATGGATAACGGAGATGCGTACTGGGGTTATAACGGCATTTCCGATTTCGGTACTTCCGAGAACGAGAATTTAAGAGTATTTCTGAAAAACCTGGGACTTTACAGCATGCTGCGACGGACTACGGTTACGGGAATGACACCGTCTCTGGAAATGCTTCTTGCAAATAAGTATCGTGTGCGCCTGGCAGGTGATTATCCGGAAAAGGCGGACGGAAATGAACCGATACAAATAGCGAAGAATGAATTGAGCCTTCCAATCGGGTTTATGGTAAATGATTCCGCATTGGATGAAATGAATCTGAAGGATAATGTTTTTGAGAATCAGAATCTCGTATTCGGCGCGCTGTGCGGAATTGACGACCTGTATAAGGAAGTGCCGGATGAAGAAATCGAAGTACAAGAAAACGGAATGTATCTGATTGGTGAGAATTCCTCCGTATTCTATAAAAGCGATTCAAATCCGGGCGAAGTCATTTTAAGCGTAAAAGATGCGCAGGGCAGTGTATATTCCCAGATTTCCTACGACGGGAGAACGGAAGTGATTGTCGGTGTGTGCGTGGAACGGACGGACAATGTTGGAATTCCGGGAGAGTGTTTTGCCCAGATTCCGTTTTCCGCACAGTGGAGAAAAACGGGCGGGGAACAGAGCATCACTTATTATTCCTATGGTGATATGCCGGTGGCCTTTTCGGCGGATCGGATTTATGTTTATGAACTGGATGATGAGGCTCTTAAGAAAGCATACGACAATTTGGACGCGGAACCGCTGACGGTTTCCGAATATAAAAGCGGTCTGGTAAAAGGTCATGTCAGTGTGGAAGGGGATAGAAGAGTTTTGTTTACGTCCATTCCGTATATTGAGGGATGGAGCGCGTATGTAAACGGGCAGAAAGCAAAGCTTAGCAAAGCATTGAACGGGACTTTTATTGCAATTGAATTACCTCAAACCGGAGAATACGACATAGAACTTCGCTACACTTGCCCGGGGGTAAAGGCGGGAATTGCCGTTTCGGGATTCGGCCTTTTATTGTTGGTATTGGGAATTGTATCGGAGAGGATAAAGTCTGGCAGGGAGAATAAATCGAATGTTTGAAAGAATGTTTGAAAAATTAAAACCGAAGTACTACTGGATTGTGGCATTTGCACTTGGAGCAATTGCGATGTTTGTTATGCTTTCCTATTCGCAGATGCTCACATCCGGAAAATTTGTTATTCTCGGCGGAGATGCATGGGAGATTTATATTGCGAATATCCGTATGCTGATTCGTAACCTGATGCACGGCGAAACAATCTGGTATTCGTTTACGACATCCATGGGATACAATACGGCGCTGACTGTTGCATTTGAACTGATGAGCCCGTTTAATATCCTGTTTGTACTGTTTGCGTGGGCAGATCCGAATGTGATTCTTGCCATAATCATCATTGCAAAGGTCGGCACGGCAGCAGCGGCTTTTCAGTTGTTTGCATCCAGAGTTTTGGGAAACGAGAAGGTTTCTTCGATTGTGTTTGCCGTATTCTATGCGATGTGTGCATTTACCGTGGAGTACTGCATTGCCAATTTTATGTGGCTGGACGGACTTTATATGCTCCCGGTTGTCGCATGGGCGACATACGTGGCGGTAAAAAAGAATAAATACCTGTTTTTGACACTGTCCTATACATATATCTTTATCGTCCAGTTTTATATGGGGTATCTGCTTGCCGGATTCAGCCTGATTCTGTATTTCCTGCTTTTGTTTATGCAAAAAAAAGAGGATAGAAGTGCGGGAATCGGAGCAAGTATCGGCAGGTATGTTTTAACGGTTGTTCTGTCCGTGGCAATGTCGGCATTTTTATGGATGCCGGTACTGACATTCCTTCTGCACCACACGGCATCGGACAGCACCGGATTTACGGCAATCGGAATTTCGCCGTTTGAGGTATTTAACAACCTGTTCTGGGGCGAATTCCAGGATTATCATACATATCCGTACATTTACTGCGGTTTGCCGTGCCTGGTCCTTCTGCCGTTTTATTTTGCAAACAAAAAGATTTCCGGAAAAGAACGCATTATTGCCGGCGTATTGCTTGCGTTTTTTGTACTCGGCTGCATGATTCTGCCGGTTTACAAACTTCTGCATGCATTTGATGCGCCGGATATGTGGAATTACAGATTTTCATTTATCATCAGTTTTATTCTGTGCGCGATAGCGGTAAGACAGAGTGCCTTTTTGGAAGAAATGAAGAAGATGCCGCTGATTCTTTATTGCATCGGTCTGATTGTGTTTTACTGCGCAGAGCAGATTCTCCAGCCGCTTGAGGTCGGCTGGGTCGCAAGAAACAGCAATAACGGTCTTTTGATTAACTGTGCATTCGTATTTCTTTGGGCTCTGCTGGCATTCTTTGCAATCAAACCGGTCGGAAAACGCTCCACAATCGTGGCTTCCGTGATTTTACTTGCAATCGCGGAAGTTGTAACAAACGGCTGCGTCAGAACGTTTGATCCGAATTGGCAGCAGGGGCTTACAAAGGAAGATTACTATTATACATGGGAAAAAGAAGCAAAGCGGAATCTGGCGGAGGTTAACCGGCATAATGAGAGCATGGACGAAAACGAATTTTACCGTATCTGTCTGTACGGAGATGCGATTCACAATTCGGATGCGTATTTCGGATACAACGGCATTACCGATTTTAACTCTGCGGAAAATGAGAATTTAAGAGACTTCATGAAAGCCATGGGCTTTTATACATCGACAAGGCGAACAGGCGGAACAGGATTAACGCCGCCGATGCAGATGCTCCTTTCCGTTAAAAACTTCGCGAGACTTTATGTCGATATGGCCGTGCTTGGTGTGGAAACCGATTTAAAAGTTTATGATAATGAGTATTTCCTGCCCGCAGGTTACATGGTAAATAACGAAATACTGGAAGAAACGCCGTATTCCGGAAATGTATTTGAGAACCAGAATGCACTGATTGCGTCGATTTCCGGTGTTAAAGGCGTATTTGAGCAGGTTCCGGAAGAGCGGATTGAAATTACGGATGGCGGAATGATATATAACGAAGAGGAAGATGCGTTCTACCTGACCAATCCGGACGGCGGAAGCGTGACATTCCAAATCATGGGAGTGCCGGAAACCGTTTATGTTCAGGCGGAACCGATGGAAGAAGGGCTGTCTGTAACGGGCCTCGAATGGGGAACTTTGATGAATCAGGCAAACAGTCTTGATTCAAAGGTTTCGGTTCCTTTTGCCGCAGAAACAATCGGCGTCGGAGAGAATCACATGATTTCCGTGGAATCCAAAGAAGGATTTGGAGGGTTCTGGCAGACAAAAGGGTTGCATTTTTACTCCGTAAACAGTGAGAGGCTGAAAGAAGCGCATGAAGAGCTTTCGAAAGAGACTCTCAAGGTTGAAGAGTATAAGAGCGGATATATAAAGGGAAGAGTCAGTGCTTCGGGAGAAAAGAATGTACTGTTTACATCAATCCCTTATACGGACGGCTGGAGTGTAAGATTGAACGGATATAACTGGGAAATCACACCGGTTTGCAACGGTGCTTTCTGCGCGGTAATTCTGCCCGGTGAAGGAGAATATGAAATCGAGATGAAATATACCTGCCCGGGAGCTGCAAGAGGCTTGTGGATTACGATTGCCGGCATTGCGCTGTTTGTTGCGACAACGCTTTCCCAGAGACCGGTTAAGGCAAAATCAACCAAGTCGGAAATGTGATTTTGGATATTTTGCACAAAAAGCAAAAATCATTTCGATTTGTATTTATTTATCAAGGCAGTTATGCCATAATATCTAGAGTGGTCGCATTATGCGCTCTTTTTGTGCGTTTTAATGGAAATGCGAACCAAATAATTCATATGAGGTAGAGCTGAAATGGCTATTTTTGGTAACCGAATTCGTGTCGGTGATTTGTTGGTAATGAAGGGTTGCATCACCGAAGAACAGTTGACGGATGCGCTGGAAGAACAGCAGAAAACACACGGTAAGTTAGGTCAGGTCCTGATTGATATGGGCTTCATTACCGAAGATGTTTTGGCAGGCGTTATTTGTGCGCAGCTTGGAATTGAAGCAGTTGACTTGACCGGATTTAAGCCCGATCCGCAGTTGATCGAGATGATCGGCGAAGATGTCATGCGTAAGGATGAGTTGCTTCCCATCGGTTATGATGAGAACAACTTTAACGCAATTAAGGTTGCAATGGCAGATCCCATGAACCTTGGTGCAGTCGATGACGTACAGCTTGTTACCGGTATGGAAGTTGTTCCTTACTACGGAAGTCTTACCCAGATTAATATGCATCTGGATAAGCTGTTCGGTAAGAGACAGGCACAGGAAGCTTTGGAACAGTTCCAGATGGAGCATGCCGATGAGTTTGGCAGCGTCGACGAGGAAGAAGAAGACGAGTCCATCAACGATGCACCTATCGTAAAGATTGTACGTTCCATGTTACAGGAAGCTGTACGTATGGGATCTTCGGATATCCATATCGAAGCTCTTGAGAAGGAAGTTCGCGTAAGATACCGCGTCGACGGTGTTTTGCAGATTGTGGCAACATACAATTTAAATACTCTGGCAGCAATTGTTGCGCGTATTAAGATTATTTCCGGACTTGATATTTCCGAGAAACGTAAACCTCAGGACGGTCGTTTGACCGAAGTGGTTGACGGCGAAGAGTTCGATGTCCGTGTTTCCGTACTTCCCACCGTTTACGGTGAGAAAGTCGTAATGCGTCTTACCAAGAAGAAAGGTTTGACGAAAGAGAAAAAGTACCTGGGTCTTTATCCCGATGATGAAGCAAGACTTGACGGTATCACACATAACCCGCACGGAATCATCCTGGTAACAGGACCTACCGGTTCCGGTAAGTCTACTACCTGCTACACGGTATTGAACGAGTTGAATAAAGAAACCGTTAATATCATTACCGTAGAAGACCCTGTCGAGGCAAACGTTCCCGGTATTAACCAGGTACAGGTAAATGTTAAGGCGGAATTAACCTTCGCATCCGCGCTTCGTTCCATTTTGCGTCAGGACCCTGACATTATCATGATCGGTGAGATCCGTGACGGTGAGACGGCACAGATTGCGGTACAGGCATCCATCACCGGTCACTTGGTTATCTCCACACTGCATACCAACTCGACATCCGCATCCATCACCCGTCTGGTCGACATGGGTGTTGAACCGTACCTGATTGGTGACGCGGTTGTAGGTATCATTGCACAGCGTCTTGTAAGACGTCTTTGCAATAAATGTAAACAGGCAAGACCCGCTACTTTAATGGAGAAGAAGATGCTTCAGTTAAAGGGCGAGGATTTGGAGAAGGAAATCACGGTTTATGATCCCGTTGGTTGCGATGAATGCAACAAGGGTTACAGAGGCCGTGTGGCTATCTATGAAATCATGCCGATTACGACAAAGATTCGTAAGACTTTGCATGAAACATTTACCGCCGATGATATTCAGAAGGTGGCAGTATCGGAAGGTATGAATACCCTTCGTATGGCGGGTGCAAGAAATGTATTGGAAGGCAAGACCTCCATTGATGAAATGGTACGTGTTGCATACGATATGGATGAAGTTGTTGAAAACGAATAATCAATCATCGCTTCATAAAATCAGTTGGTAATGCCGAAAGGCTTTCCATAGATACAAAAAACAATAACAGTAAAGGTGGGAAAGGAAACTATGGCTCAATTTCAATACACAGCGATTGGTCCCGACGGAAAAAAGAAAAAGGGCAAAGTAGAAGCCAAATCCAAAGAAGTTGCGGTAGCAAATCTGAAATCGGAAGGCTTTACCGTAACCAATATTGATGTGGCATCCGGACTTGGAGGAGTAGGAAAACTGTTATCTTTCGGTAAGAAGGTTAAGAAGAGAGA
>CADCOL010000234.1 GCA_902803015.1 uncultured Lachnospiraceae bacterium
ATTCTGGTAGATTTTGGTGCGGCGCTACATATTCGTGGGGAGGAAACCCATAGTATTTATTTGACGGAAGGATATGCACCAAAGGAGCAATATCTTCGAACGGGAACTCTTGCACCATATACAGATGTATATGCAATATGTGCCGTACTCTACCGATGTATAACAGGACAGGTTCCGGAGAATTCTATAAAAAGGGCAGTGTTTGATGAATTGAAAGCGCCATCATCGTTAGGGATTCAGTTACCAATGGAACTGGATAGCGCCATTATGAAAGGGCTCAATATTGAGCCGGAAGATAGATGGCAAAGCATGGACGAACTTGTTGATGCACTAAAAGCGACATTTCCAAAAGCTAAGAAGCCTCCGAATAGATTGATCCCCATGCTAGGGGGTGTATTGTTAGCAATTGTCGCCATTGCATTTTTTTATACCGTGGGTAATCGTAAAGAAATAAGGCTTAATAAGATGGCCTTAGATGGTAATGCAGTTGTATTTCGTTTAGATGCCCCAAGAGGGATGACAACAGATGAATTTGAAGAAGCAATTCGAATTACCAAAATTAGAGCAGACACATTTGCGGGGAATGGCAATTATTTAATTAATGAAGGAACATCAGGTATTACTCTTACTATTCCCAACGATTGTTTCATTGAAAATGAAGACTGGGATCTCGACTCTATATTAGAAATCTGTTTTTCCTTTAGCGGAAAATGGTTAGTACACAATTCTGATATGACAGAGTTTATGGAACTTACGCCTGATAATATTAGTAATCTGGAACTATTCTACGGCAGCGTACCACTTGTTACCCGCTCTGGAGATCCAATCTATTATATCGGAAATGAAACAGATTGGTCACTGAAAGAAGGCTATTATCTTAAGATGGAATTTGACCAGACTGCCTCTGAGTTTTTACATGAGTATCTTTCTCAGGAAGGGTATGCGTTTCTTTCATCAGCACATCGCGAAACGGATAGTACAATAAATATATTTGTATGGTTTTCACAAGGTGACGGAAAAACTGCATATTTTTATGTCGGTTCGAAGGAATCAAAGCAAATTGCTGAAACTCTATACAAGATGATGACAGCGGAATCGTTTAGCAATGCGCTTGAGCTTACTTATGATGATTCGAGAGATATTGTTTGGATTGATCCTTCTAATGATGACAGTTTTATGTGCTCGGAGAAAGAATTGCCTCCTTTAACAGTAGATATAAAATGCAATACTGAAACAGAGGCTGATCAATATAAAGCTATCAAGCTATGCAAAAAACAGTTGGCTTTACTGGAAATCCCATATTCATTAGGCAGAATAAATGACAATATTGTTGCGAGATTGCCGATAGACAAAACCAATGAACTAATGCAATTCTCTCTGTTTGGAGCCGAGATGACGGTTAAGTCTAATTGGAATGAGACGATAGTTTATTCCTCAGATATTGAGAAAGCAGAAATTGCTAATGGTAGTAGTGATAATGACTCAATAAACGTTTATATATCGGAAGATTGTGATTGTATTCATGAGATTGAAAACGCCTTGCGGGAATCATCTGAGCCTGTATTCCTGTTTCTTGATCAAGTGAGAATTGGCGAACTCCAATCAATCCAACAAGGTAATAATTGTTTACAATTCCGCTTGTACTTACAGGAAAAGGAAAACAGTGGAATTCCCACAAGTCGAATGCCCGAATACTTCTGTAATATTGCATCAGCGGGAGAGCTGCCATATCTGAGTTATGACAGAGCAGTGTACAGAGATAGCAGAAAAGGTCTGATCAGTGAAAGAGATGTACCACAGATATCTGAAGGGGTGGACATCGGAAGATTTTCTACTCTATATTCTACTGTAAATGAACTGGGCGGCGATGTTTCATTTAATACTCTTATGGGGCAGGAGACGCTGAATATAGTATTTGATAATTGGGCAGGAAGCTTTCCAGAAGAGGCACTAAAGATGATAGAGAGCATATTCCATGAAACTGGAATGGCGAATAATATTTGTGATCAGATTGAGTTTGAGATTCACACTTGGCACAAGGGAGAACCTGTTGAGATATCTGCTACATTTTGCGTCGAGGGCAAATCTAGGTCTGTAATCTGTACCAATGGCAGTGTTGAGTGCAATGATACTTTATCATTAGAATCGGCTCAAAAATATGTTGAAGGTAGTGAAATCCTTACTCCGTCACAAGACAGATTTGTTGATGACAATGTACCTGTTTATTATGATTCTTCATGGACGTATAGGAAAAAGTATATTTATAAATCAGATGGATGATAAGCAACCTGTATAGTATATACAGTTAACACCCCACATCTCCGAAGCTAAGTCAGGTGATGTGGGGTGTTTCAATGTTTTTGAAATCGGTTGTGAAATCTAAAAGGGAATATATCAGGAGGTTAGAAGCTTCCCAATATCGGCATCGTCACTTCTTGATGCTTGATATAGTTTATATAAATAGAAGTTTTCCATTGAAATTGCGTATCGGGTAACTTCTTCCATCAGATAATCCACTGGATCGCCGGCAGTCAGAAAGTTGATTACAAAGTAATCAAAATCATTGTATGGATCAAGTTGGAGAAATCCGCATTCATGTAGTATTTCATCCAGTCTCTTTTGGTTGAGATATAGTCGTGCTGGTGTTGTAAGGTCACTGGCAAAAAATAGCAGGAAGCAGATAAAAGTTGTTCGGTCAAGATCAAGAGTGCCTTTCAGATACTTTCTGATCGTATTTTCTCCCATTCTGTTTTTCTGATAGCCGCGTTCAAAAGAGTCCAAAGATGCTTCCCGGTCTAGCTCCTTTTCCTGCTGCTCCAGGGCTGCGTCCAGAACTTTAATAATCTGGGCATCTTCCATTTTCGAATACTTTTTGTCATAATGACGAGCTGCATCAGCAAGCTTCTTGATATTTTTGGGTGGAAGGTTTTTAAGATCACCTGCCTGCTCAAGGAGCACCTGCATCCAGTCAAGGCTGACATATCCAAAGAAAAACTCGTTGAACTCTGCGTACAAAACTCCACAGGATATTGACGAGCATTCCAGAAACTCTCGAATTTGTTCTGAAGTCATAGAGCTTCTTTTGACCTGAGAAGCGCCTTGAAAAATGGACAGCTCATCCATGATATCTTTAAGCCTGTAATGGATTCCACGAGAGGCAATCTTTAAGTAAGAATCAATTTTTCTTTCCAGATAATAATACAAGTATTTGCAGAAATAATACCGAGTCTTTTCTCGAACCGCGGAAAACTCACTGATATTGGATCTTAAAAAGGCGAGGAACTCTTCGGGAAAATGGATAGATGATACAGCTGTCTCAAGCCGCCGGGTCTGATGTTTGGTTAAAAGTTCCGCTTTATTATCAAGATCAGAGTTCTCATCGACATATTCTTTTATTAGCTTTAATGTAATGTTTTTTTGGCTGAGAAGATCAGTATTCGGCTGTAAACTGTCTTTGATTTCCTTTACAGAATCAACAAGGCCATGCCATTCATCATAAGTGATTCCGTTGCTAAAGGCATAAAGGATACTGGCTTCCCAAAGATTTCTTGGATAAAGTCGAGCCAGTCCATATTGCTGCAGCTTGGTGTTTAGTTCATTCAGAGTGTATTTCCTAACAAATCCAACCGAGACTATTTTGTATCTGAGCGGAACCTTTCTGGACAAACTATAATTAAACTGCATGCACTGGTCCAACTGTTCAGTACCTGTATCTTCCAGGGTCAATTCATTGATTATCTTGTCAAATACGGAAGCTTTTTTGCTTTGGTTCATTTCTTAATTTCCTTGTAATCTGTTATACCGAGCTCAGAAAGGATTCCGGATATTTCTGCCAGTATTTCCTGCCTGAGAGTATAAGGACACTCACCGATCAGGATAGAAGTTATAGTTAAATATTCAGAACATATTATATCATGCAATTGAAGTAACAGCATTTGTATTCTTTTATCCATGTTCCTATGGGCCATTTTACGACATGCGCATAAGATTATTTCTGGGCTGGTCTTCGTGGAATAAATAAACTTAATTTCCGTATTATTAAAGCTTTCCAAATGTGCTTCATTCCATTTGGAAAGATACCATTTAAGGATTAATGAGAATGGGTTAAAGCTCTTCGGATATTCAAGGTATAGATGATACTCGATAATCATTGTCTGATTGACTGGATTCCATCTTACAATGCCAAATATTTCTTTTTCATCTATGTAATCGCTCATCGTCCAAGGCTTAAAACGAATACACGTTGGCGACGATTCCAATAGACAAAGATCATACTTTGCGAGAATACTCTTTATGAAATTGAGTTCGTCTATCCCTTTTTTACTGAATTCTGCACTTATTGTGTTGAGTTCATACTTCATAGCAAACCTCTGATAATTAATCTGGTCAGCGGGCTGCAGAGCAGCCCGCTGACCAGATCATAAATACCGTTACACCGTCCGGAAGTATCAGATGGATTCCGACTCAATAGTTCGGATGGAGCACGCAGGTAAACTTGCTGTAATCATAGGAGCACTTGGAATAGTGCACGCAGGCA
>CADCOL010000235.1 GCA_902803015.1 uncultured Lachnospiraceae bacterium
ATCTGTGCCGAGGCAAGCGCTATGGTTTCCTCGGTCAGTCCGTTTCCTTCATTGCCGATAATAAATGCCGTGCCCGGCGTGTAATTATACCGGTCGTATTCCTTTGCTTTTTCCGAAAGCGTTGCCGCGTATACATAGATTCCGATGTCTTTTAAGAGCCCGATCACATAGGGCAGATCATCCGTATACAGGAAAGGAACTCTGTACACCGCGCCCATCGTGGAACGGGTGACCTTCGGATTGTAAATATCCACGGTATCCTGGCTCATAATCACACCGGTAACTCCGGCCGCTTCCGCGGTTCGGATAATCGTGCCCAGATTTCCCGGGTCCTGTAAGTTCTCCACAATCACGAAAAGCTTCTTTTCGGTTCCTTCGAGCATGTCATCGAGCGAATACCGGCTTGTATTGATGATGCCTAAAATTCCCTGCGGCGTTACGGTGCCGGCCATTTTTTCAAATACCGGATCCAGAACAATTTCGAATTTCATACGGTCCAGTTTTTCCCTGCAAACCCTGTAATTCTTTGGCAGGTTCGGATCGTAATGAAGCATGTTATACAGATGTTCGGCCACAAAAACCTTACGGATGTCTTCCTCGGGGGCTTCCAGAAACATTTTGACGCCCTCCGCCACAAAACATCCTTCCTTCCGACGAAATCGCGATTTCGTCGCCAGCTCCCTGACGTATTTTACTTTTTCGTTGGTGGGTGATGTGATCATACCTTTTAAAAATTAAATCGTCTTACTAACCATGTACTGATATTCGGGAATCTTCTTCTCCATGTTCAGTGCTTCTTCGATATCAAAATCGGTGAACTCGCCGTGACGGTATGCTACGACGCGGTTCGTCTTGCCCTCGCAGAGGATGTCCGCTGCGTATGCGCCCATGATGGATGCATAGTAACGGTCCTTACAGGTCGGTGAACCGCCGCGCTGCATGTAACCCAAAATGGTTGCCCTGGTCTCGATTCCGGTTGCCGCCTCGATACGACGTGCCATGGAAGTCGAATGACCGATACCCTCGGCATTGATGATGATATGATGTTTCTTACCTTTTTTACGGTTCTGAATAATATTGTTGATAATATTCTGTTCGTTATAATCATAGGTCTCGGGAAGAAGGATGTCCTCCGCGCCGTTTGCGATACCGCACCACAATGCGATATAACCTGCGTTACGTCCCATAACCTCGATAATCGAGCATCTCTCGTGAGAGGAGGAAGTATCCCTTACCTTGTCGATTGCCTGCATTGCGGTATTTACCGCGGTGTCAAAACCAATCGTGTAATCGGAGCATGCGATGTCAAGATCGATGGTTCCCGGAATGCCGATGGTATTGATGCCGTGACGGGCAAGTGCCTGCGCACCTCTGTAGGAGCCGTCTCCGCCGATAACCACGATGCCGTCGATGCCGTGCTTTCTGCAAATGTCGGCAGCCTGTGCCTGTACATCCGGCTCTTTAAACTCTAGGCATCTTGCGGTTCCGAGAATCGTTCCGCCTCGCTGAATCGTATCGGATACATCTTTTCTGCCCATTTCAACAATCTCTTCGGCCAAAAGTCCCGCATACCCGCGCTTGATTCCTTTTACCGTAACACCGTTTGCCAGTGCTTTTCTTACAACCGCACGAATGGCGGCATTCATACCGGGAGCGTCGCCTCCGCTGGTAAGTACTCCGATGGTTTTAATCTGATCTGCCATTTTTATTCCCTCGCATAAAGCAAAAAATTCACATCTATTATGCCAAATTCCCGCGTAATATTCAAGAGTGGCGCGCATCCACGCATTCATGAATCACGCTACCAGGTAATCTTAACTCTTCCTTCTCCGAGAATCTCTTCGATGCCCTTCTGAAGTTCTTCTCCCGCAAACACGCATCTTGAAGGAGGAAGCTCTTTAAGCATTTTCTCCTCTTCCAGGTAAATCTTTACGGTATCCTTTCCGTCGGAGACATCCAGAAGCGCCCTTACTTCCGGCTCTTTCGCATCGTACTCGGCACGGTTTGCATACTTAATCCACAGGCATTTGGTCGCATCCTTAAATGCCGTAATCGTCTCCGCAATGACCTTTGCATCCTTATTTTCCTCGCAGGTTGCACGTCCGGTGACGAAGATTTTTTCATCCTCGTTCAGGATTGCGTTGTACTTTTCAAACTGCTTCGAAAAGACGATAATCTCCACGCTTCCGACCAAATCTTCCAGCGTAAGGAACGCCATGGCCTTATCGTTTTTCGTGAATTTAACGGTCTTTTCCGCGATGATTCCGCCGACGGTTACCTTCGCTTCATCCTCCACGACGGCATTTCCGGTATCGTCATCGATATAAAAATCGCTGCTGACATTCGTAATCTTTTTCCGCCACAGTTCCTCGTACTTCTCCATCGGATGACCGCTCACATAAATGCCCAAAACCTCTTTTTCCATTGCAAGCAGGGTTTCCTTGTCGAACTCGCCGACGTCGGGAAGCGTGATTTCAAAAGCCTTCTGCTCCACTTCGCCCATTTCGAAAATCGACATCTGGCCGTTTACATTGCCCTTCTTGTTCTTCGCGGCGCGGTCCATCAAAATCGGATACACCTGCATAAACTGTTTTCTCGTACCGCCCAGGTTGTCGAAACAGCCGGCTTTGATAAAGTTCTCCACGGCACGCTTGTTGACGGTTCCTTCCGAACTCATGCGCTCCGCAAAATTCTGCAGCGACGTAAACGGTCCCTTCTCCTCGCGCTCGCGCACGATGGATTCGATGACCGGACGGCCGACATTTTTAATCGCATTGAGCGAATAACGAATCGCATCCCCCGACACCGTAAAATCCGCCTCGCCTTCGTTGATGTCCGGAGATACCATGCGGATGCCCATGCCACGGCATGTCATGATGTACGCGGAAACCTTTCCGGGATTGTCGATGACGGACGAAATCAGCGCTGCCATGTATTCCAGCGGATAGTAATATTTTAAATACGCGGTCTGGTATGCGACCACCGCATAGGCTGCGGCATGTGATTTATTGAACGCATACTTCGCGAAATCAATCATCTGGTTGTATATCTCGTTGCCCACTTCCTGGGAAATGCCGTTGCCAACGCATCCCGGAATGCCGAGATCCTTGTTGCCCATGACGAAGTTCACTCGCTCCTGCTCCATGACGTACGTCTTTTTCTTGGACATTGCGCGGCGCACTTCATCGGAGCGGCCCAGCGTAAATCCGCCGAGGTCACGCACGATCTGCATAACCTGCTCCTGATATACGATACAGCCGTAGGTCGGCGACAGAATCGGTTCAAGCTGCGGGCATAAGTATTTTACCTTCTCCGGTGCATTCTTTCCCCGGATATACCGGGGGATAAAATCCATGGGGCCGGGGCGGTACAAGGAAATTCCCGCGATAACGTCCTCTAAGCTCTTCGGTTTTAACTCCTTCATGAAGGACTTCATGCCGGCACTTTCCAGCTGGAAAATACCTTCGGTCTGGCCGGTGCCGATATATGCAAATACCTTCGGGTCATTGTAATCAATTTCATCCACGCTAAATGTTCTGCCGAGGCGTTTCGAAATGCTCTTCTCCGCGTTCTGGATGACGGTAAGGTTTCGAAGTCCCAAAAAGTCCATTTTCAAAAGACCGAGTTCTTCAAGCGTGGTCATCGTATACTGCGTTGTGACCGCACCGTCGCTTCCTAAGTTCAGCGGCACGAAATCGTCGACCGGTCTCGGGGAAATCAGAACGCCCGCCGCATGCATGGAAGTATGTCGGGGCAAACCTTCAAGACGTCTCGACATATCGATTAAGTACTTAATCTCATTGCTGCTTTCATAGGATTCCCGGAGTGCGGGATTCATTGCAAGCGCCTTGTCAAGCGTCATGCCGAGTTCCATCGGAACCTGCTTGGCAATCGCATCCGCCACGTTATACGGAAGGTCCATGACGCG
>CADCOL010000236.1 GCA_902803015.1 uncultured Lachnospiraceae bacterium
CCGGCCTCTTTTTCACCGTTTAAAATGACCCATTGAATCGGTGCGGCCCCGCGGTACATCGGAAGCAGCGATGCATGGATATTAATGCAGCCGTACTTCGGCATCTCCAGAATCTCTTTTGTCAGAATCTGTCCGAAAGCTGCAACGACAAAAACATCCGCTTCCACCGATTTTAAATACTCCACGGATTCCGGCAGACGGATTTTCACAGGCTGGAAGACCGGAATTCCAAGCTCTTCGGCGGCAATTTTAACGGGAGAAAACGCCATCTCCTTACCCCGTCCTTTCGGCTTGTCCGGCTGTGTTACAACAAGTGTGATTTCATGCCCTGCTTCGTGAAGAGAGCGCAATGCTCCCACCGCAAAGTCGGGTGTTCCCATAAATACAATCTTCAAGGCAAATCCCTCCCTGACTTATTCATCCTTCAGGTCTTCGTTATTGTAAAGTTCGCCCTCTTTGACCTTATCAACATACATTACGCCGTCCAGATGGTCGATTTCATGCTGCAGGGCTCTTGCCATCAGCTCTTCCGCTTCAATCCGGAACTTCTTCATGTCCGTATCGTATGCTTCGACAATGACATGGTTTGCGCGTGTTACAATACCGGTTTTTCCCGGTACGGAAAGACATCCTTCATATCCGGTCTGCTCGCCGTCCGCCTGAAGGATTACCGGATTAATCAATACCACGGGATCCTCGCCGGTGACATCCACAACAACGATACGCTTGCGGATTCCCACCTGCGGAGCCGCAAGACCGACGCCGTTGGCTTCATACATGGTATCAAACATATCTTCAATTAATTCTCTGATTCTCGGAGTAATCTCCGTTACTTCCTTTGCAACCCCGCGGAGTACTTCTTCCCCGAGCGTGCGGATGTTTCTGACTGCCATGTCGTACCTCCTTTAAAATGAATTCATCGGATCCATATCGAACTGTATCTGCTCTCCGTTTAGGGAAAGCGACCCGATGCGTTTCTCAATATAATCTTTGACGGCAATTAATCTGCCGATATCCTTGCATTTATAGTATACCACCTGACGGTAGATATCCTTCTTCTTTCCGAGCGCCGCCTTGCCGGGGCCAATCTGGCTGACGGATGCTTTCTCAACAAGCATCGGTTCGATTTCCCTGCAGATTCCCAAAGACAGCTGCGACAATCTCTTCCAGTCCGGTCCGAAGAACTGTACCGAAAGCATATGCCCTGCGGGAGGGTAATCCAGAAACTCGCGGTAAGCGATTTCCTCTTCGTAGAATCCTTCATAATCCTGTGCCGCCGCAAAGGTTACCGCATAATGCTCCGGCTGATAGGTCTGGATGACCGCGTCCGAGGCAAGTTCCCCGCGTCCCGCTCTTCCGACCGCCTGGGTCAGCAGCTGGAATGTACGCTCTGCCGAGCGGTAATCACTTCCATTCAGGGACATATCTGCCAAAAGCACACCCATTAAGGTCACGTTCCGGAAATCATGTCCTTTTACAATCATCTGCGTCCCGAGCAAAATATCCGCTTCTCCGGATGCAAACTTCGAAAGAATACTTTCGTAGTCCTCCGCCTTCTTTGTGGTATCCGCATCCATACGAAGCACCACCGCCTGCGGAAATGTTTTATGAATCTGCTCCTCGATCTGTTCGGTGCCGGCCCTGAAGCCCGCAATCCGCACGGAGCCGCACTTCGGACATTTTTTGACCGACTCGGTCTCGTATCCGCAATAGTGGCAGACGAGCTTTCCTCCCATGTGCTGGGAAAGGGAAATATCGCAATGCGGACACTTGATAACCTCTCCGCACTCACGGCAGACCACGCTGCCCGCATACCCGCGACGGTTTAAAAACAGCATTGTCTGTTCCCCGTCCTCGAGGCGTTTGGTAATCATGGATTTTAAAATTCCGGAAAAGACCGTTTTATTTCCGTTTGCGAGTTCTTCCTTCATGTCCACGACATGGACCTTCGCAAGTTCTCCGCCCGTTAAGCGCCGGCTTAAGCGAAACATCGGAAGTTCCCCGTTCTGAATTCTGTAAAATGCATCCACGGACGGTGTTGCGGAACCCATCACCACGTTGGCGCCGGTAAGTTCCCCGAGTTTGATTGCCACTTCCCTTGCATGGTATTTCGGCATACTCTCGCTTTTATACGAGGGTTCATGTTCTTCGTCGATAATAATTAAGCCGAGATTCCGAAACGGCGTAAAAAGCGCCGATCTCGGTCCGATCATGATGGAGATTTCCCCGTCCATCGCACGCTTAATCTGTCTGTATTTTTCCCCGTCCGTCAGTTTCGAATGAACAACGGAGACTTTATTCCCGAACCGGTGATAGAAGCGCTGCAGGTTCTGGTAGGTTAATGAGATTTCGGGAATTAACAGAATTGCCTGTTTTCCTTCTTTTAAGCATTCCTCAATCAACCCCATGTAAACTTCCGTTTTCCCGCTTCCGGTAATGCCGTAGATATAATAATTCTTAATCTCTCCGTTTTCGCGGTCACGCTTTACGGTATCCAGAATATGCTGCTGTTCATCGCTTAATGCATTCGGTCTTGTGTCTTCCCTGCGAAACGTAAACGGCAGTTCCTCGGTCTTTACCACCTCAATGGTCAGAAATCCGGCTTTTTCAAGCGATTTGACAGTCTGCGCGGGAACATTGAGTTTTCCGGTCACGAGGCTGTAATTAATCCGGCTGCTCGTTACCAGTTCCTCCAAAAGCCTTGCTTTGGCTTTCTGCTTTTTCTTCAGCGCTTCCAGCGCGCCCTGCTGCAGGGTCAGTTCCGGAACACCGGCATGAATCATGCGTTCCTCACGCGTCTTAATCTCTCGTTTTACGGGCAGAACCGTCTGCAGGGCGTGAATCATGGTGGAACCGTACTGCTCCTTAATAAAGGCCGCCAGCGCAATCAGATTCTCCTCTGCGCTCACACTTCCTTTTACCACACCGCGCAAATCCTTAATCCGGCTTTCCTCGATTTCATCCGTCGGGTTTTCGTTTAATCCGATCACATAACCGGTACGAACCCTGTCGCCCTGTCCAAACGGCATCTCGACTTTGCTGCCGATGTGAATATCGGGTAAAATCGCATCCGGCACCCGGTAGCAAAACGGCCGGTCCACATTTTTATGGGAAATGTCCACGATAACGTCTGCGAACATATAAACTCCTATCCATTGCCGCACGTTTGCGGCGTTTACTCATAATCCGTCATGATAAATTCCACATTTACGGTTCCCCGGAAATCGTTCAGATCCGGATAATACGCAACCTTCAGTTTTACTTCCCTGCCGTTGTAGATTCCTTCGGCACTTCCCGCACCGTAAGTTTCATCGATATAATTGTGGAATTCCGTCACTCCGCGGAAAAGTTTCATCGTAAAGGTTCTGTCCGAACCCGGCTCTTTGACCGTATAGATTCCGACATCCTTATTCTTTCCGACTATCCTTCCGCCGGTGAAAATCACTTCTTTTCTTGCAAAATGCGGCTTTTCGTTTCCCGTTCCGTACGGTTCAAGCAAAGCCAGATCTTCAACCACCTTTACGGTTACATACGACAGCGGCATATCCGCATCAATGGTAACCGTGGGAATCCGATCTTCTTCGGAAAGCCCGGAATGCTCGTTTAAGAACTTCCGCATGGCTTCCAGATTTTCCTTCGGCATCGTAATGCCTGCTGCCATCGGATGCCCGCCGAACTTGGTAAAGAGCTCCGCGCACTCGTTTAAATGCGCAAACATGTCATATGCTTCAATGCTTCGTCCGGACCCCTTTATCATTCCGTCTTCGGTATCCGTAAAGACAAAGGACGGACGGTAAAATGTTTCTTTCACGCGTCCCGCAATAATGCCTGCAATGCTCTCGTGCACATTCGGAAGATAAATCACCAGAACGGAATCGTTCATGCCTTCGCTCTGAATTAATTCAATCGCATCCTCCTGCCCTTTTGCGGTAATATCCTTTCGCTCTTCGTTCATCCGGTGAAGGAGCTCGGCAAGCTTCGCCGCTTCCTCTTCGTCCTCACTCATAATCAGGTTTAACGCATTTGCCGCGGAATCCAGACGCCCTGTCGCATTAATGCAGGGACCTAAAATGAATCCGAACGAATACGAGGTAATCTCTTTTTCCTCAAGTCCGGTCTGTCGGATCAATGCGCTTAAACCGATATTGGAACCTTCCTTAATATGTGCGAGTGCATATTTTACCAGGGAACGGTTTTCGCTCGATAAGGGCATGACATCGCCGACCGTCGCAAATCCCGCAAGAATCAGAAGTTCTTTGCGAAGTTCCCTGTCAAAATTACCGGAAAGCAGCTGTGCCACCACTTTATAAGCCACATATGCTCCGCAGATTTCAGGATGCGGATAAGTGCTTTCCTCGCGTTTCGGGTCCACGAGAGCCAGTGCATCCGGCAGTTCCTTCGGAATCTCGTGATGGTCCGTGACCACCACTTCCATTCCCAGACTGTTGGCCAGTTCAACCGAATCCTTTGCGGATATTCCGTTATCGCAGGTAATGATTCCGCGGATACCCTCTTCATAAGCATTCCGGATCAGGGAATCGTTCATGCCGTATCCGTCGAGTACACGGTGCGGGATTACAGAGTCCACGTTTAATCCGTAAGTCCGAAGTCCTTTTAACAGAATTCCGGTCGCACAGACACCGTCGATATCGTAATCGCCGATGATTCGTACCGGGACCTGATCCTGCTTAAAATGCCGGATTACCTCAAGTGCTTTCTCCAGATCCGGCAGTCCCGCGGCATTGTCAAACAACGCATCGGACGAATCGAAGAACTCACGGATGCCTTCTTTCGTAGTCAGACCGCGATTGACAAGTACGCGAATCACAACCGGATCGAGGCCGAACTCTTCGGCCAGTCCCGCATAATCCGCAGGTATTCTTTTCAGAACCCATTTTTTACGCATCACAGTCTCCAAACATTGTCTATTTTATATGCGGTTGCTCGCATCTACACAAATTCCCCCGAGTAGTCCCGGGGGAATTTATTCTTTTACGCAAAGCGCATTTTATACGTAATTCTTGTCCGGATCGTCGTCCTCTTCGAGGCCGTCCTTCTTGCCGATTTTGGTTCTTAAGAAGTACCAGAAGAAACCTGCAAGGAATACGGAAGAATAACATCCGCATCCGATACCGATCATCAAAGGAAGTGCGAATTCACGGATTGAAGTAACGCCCAGGATGTAAAGCATCAATACCATAACGAAGGTCGTTAAGGAAGTAAAGATACTTCTGGATAAGGTCTGCGCAATACTTTCGTTTACGATATCCTTCAAAGTTACACCCTTCGAAGCGGTATCGCCGGTTTTCTTCGAACGCTTCTTTGCGGAAGAGATGCGAAGCTTCTCGCTTGCATCTTTCTTGTTTTCACGGATACGGTCAAAGATAACGATGGTCGCGTTAATCGAGTAACCGACTATGGTCAGCATACAGGCAATGAATGTCGAGCTTACGGACACCCTTGCCACCGCATAGAATGCAAGTACAATCAAAACGTCGTGCAAAAGCGCAAGTACCGAGGATACACCGAAACGGTAATCGCTGAATCGTAACCAGATATAGATTAACATACAGATAACCGCGATGGTTACGGAGACGATTGCATTTCTTCTCATCTCGCCCGAAACGGTTGCGGAAATGGTTTCCGAAGTAATGGTTGCCTCGTCCACACCGAACTGTCCGGTAAAGAGATCGCTTAATTCTTTACGCTCGTCCTCGTTTAAGGTTCTCGTCTTTACGATGATTTCGTTGCTGCCTTCCACCTTGGTGACCTGAACGTTACCGTCGCCGGTGATTTTTTCAATCAAAGGAGTAATGTTCGCATCAATCTGTTCGATGGACATGTTCTCGTTTAAGGTTGCGGTTGTGGAAGAACCGCCCAGGAACTCAAGGCTGTATGCAAGTGCGTTGCCGTCTTTAATCTGGAATGCCACCATCGTAATGATACCGATGAGAATCAGTCCTGCGGAAACGATTGCAAAAATCTTGCCCTTGGAAACAACATCGAATACTTTCTTCTTCTTTGCAACACCGAAGAGTTTGATGTTGTTCAGTCCAAGTGAAATCAAACCGTTTAACAGAATTCTCGTAATAAACAGTGCCGTAATCATGGAAAGCACAATACCGAGTGCAAGAGTCTGCGCGAATCCGCGCACGGAACCGGTACCCATAAACATAAGCACTACTGCTGCGATTAAGGTCGTAATGTTACCGTCAAGAATTGCGGACAACGCTTTCTTGAAACCGATGTCCACTGCAGTCTGAAGGGTCTTACCGGTTGCCAGCTCCTCACGGATTCTGGCGAAAATAATTACGTTCGCATCCACGGCCATACCGATGGAAAGAATGATACCGGCAATACCGGGAAGGGTTAATGTAAAGTATTCGTTGAATACGGATAAGCATGAAACAATTAAGAAGGTGTAAAGCACGAGTGCAAGTACTGCCGCAAAACCGGGCAGGAAATAAATTGCAATCATGATAACCGCTACAATTGCAAATCCGATGATACCTGCCAGCAAACTGGTACGGATGGCATCGGAACCGAGCTGTGCACCTACGATGTTGGAACGGATTTCCTGAAGGGTTAACTTCAGTGCACCGATACGAATCTTTGCGGCAAGTCTGTCCGCTTCTTCATAGCTTCCCATACCGGAAACCACTGCTTCACCGGAATTGATGGAATCGTTTACGGTCGGTACGGAAATGAAGTTTCCGTCATAATAAATTGCGATGGTCTCGCCGGAAAGAACCGCCTTGGCGGTAGCATCCGCGAAGGACTTCTTTCCGTTTTCGTTAAAGGAAAGGTTTACAACATGCTTCTGTAAGCCGTTCTGCTGCTCCTGAATGGTAGCTGCCTTTGCGGATACCACGTCGGAACCTTCGAGAATGATGGAGCCGTCCGCGCGGAGCTCATCAATCGTTTTGTTCAGTCTGTACTGAATATTGATATCATTGGAATTCTTAAGGGAATACGGAATTACGTTTCCGTTCTCGTCCACTTTGGCCGCATTCGTTTCTTCATCGTATAAAACCGCTTCATCCTGCGTTACATAGATGAATTCCACGTTATTCTCGTCGAAATAAACCAGATTGCCGTCCTCAGTGGTCTTGATGGAATAGTTCTGATTGCCTTCCTTATCGGTCTGCGCGATAAAATAAAGGCTGCCGGGTCTTCCGAGGTCTTTTAAAATCGCATCCGCGTCCGTAACACCCGGAATTTCAATGGTAATACGGTCGGTACCTTCCTGATAAACCTGCGCTTCGGTGGAGTAGGACTCCGCCTTCATCTTTAACTTGTAAATGGTATCGTTGATATCTTCCTGGGTAGGTGCCTCATCTCCCACAATCTGATAGGTGATGCTGACACCGCCTGCCAGATCCAGGCCCTGCTTAACATTGTAAGCGGAACCGATTCTCTTATCGCCCCAGCCCACAATCGCAGTATATCCGAGTGCGGCAGTAATGCAAAGAATCAGTACCATTGCAAGTATTCTGCCGATTTTATTCTCCTTCTTTTCCATTTCATCCTCCCTTAAGGTTTGTTACATACTTTTTTTGCGGTTTTGCCACACAAAACCAAATTACATTGTACCATAAAAAAAGGGAAAATAAAAGCAAATCTTATTCTCCCTCTTCTTCTTTCTTTTTCAGTTTCAGTATGACTTCCGTAACGCGGTTTCCGCCGATTCTCTTGGCCGTCAGCGTGTTTCCGTCCGGAAGTTCGACCATTTCGCCCCTGTCCGGCAACCGGTCGTCCAAAAGTTCAATCATGAGGCCGCCGATGGAGTCGTAATCCTCGCTTTGCAAGTCGCATCCCAAGGAATTGTTGATATCGTCGAGTTTCATGTTTCCCGGAAGCAGGTACACATTCTCGGCCTTTTTCTGAATCAGGTGATCCTCTTCCTCATCGAACTCGTCACGGATTTCCCCGACAATCTCTTCAAGCAGGTCCTCCATGGTCACCATGCCTTCCGCGGCACCGTATTCGTTTAGGACGATGGCTGCGGAATTCGTTGCCGCACGAAGTTCCATCATCAGTTCCGAAGTCTTTTTGTACTCGTAGGTGTAATACGGCTCACGCATTAAATCTTCGGGTTTAAAATTCGCTTTGTCCTGTTCGTCTAAGAGCAGAAACTCCTTGATATTCAGGATTCCGACCACGTTGTCGTTAGAATCGCGGTAGACCGGAATTCTTGTATACAGATTCTTCTTAAAGACCTTACGAACCTCATCGTAGGTTGCTGTATCGGGTACCATAACAAGATCGATTCTCGGAATCATGATATCCCTTGCGCACGCATCGCCGAAATCCACCACGTTATTAATCATCTCGCGCTCTTTTTCCTCGATGACACCTTCTTCGTGGCTTGCTTCCACAATCGTTCTGAGCTCGTTTTCGGTAATCACGGTTTTCTTTTTCTTCGGATTGATGCCGAAGATTTTTAAGAATACCGTCGCAATTGCCTCCGTAACGATAATAAACGGCGTTAACAGAATCATCAGAACCTGCACGGCGGGTGCATAGAAAAGCACAATGTTCTCCGCATACAGATTGGCCCATGTTTTGGGGATAATCTCGCCGAATAAAAGCACGATGAACGTAAGAACGCCTGTCGCGACACTGACTGCCCAGGGATACCCCGTGGAAAGCGCAAGCGTGGTTACCAGTGCGGATGCGGAAATATTGACCAGGTTATTTCCGATCAGAATGGTACTTAAGAATTTCGGATATTTTTCCAGGATACGAAGCGCCCGGTCGGCCTTTTTGCTGCCCTCTTCGGAAAGTGTCCGAAGACGCAACTGGTTTGCCGAGGAAAACGCAGTCTCACAGGAAGAAAAAAATGCGGACAGGATCAGCAGAATGACAATTGCTGTCCCCTGTCCTATAATTATCGGATTTGGCAAAATAAACTCCTTTGTTACTCATTCGCAAGATATGTCATAACATCCGTTACAGGCATATTTAAGGCATAATCGGCATATTTATCCGTATAATGGGGCTCCTTATGCACAACAACAAGCCTGTCGCCTTCATAGTGGCCGGTGCAGTAGCGGATTTTATTTCCCGACAGCGTCATGCCGAGAACCAGAATCATATCCGCATTCTTGCAGGCCAGGGATGCCTGCGTATACAGATTGTTCTGTACTTTCTCGCTGTGAAGGCGGATATTCGGACGAATCGGCGCCTTACATTCTTCGCAGAGAGGCACACCTTTCGACTGTTGCACATAATCCACCGGATACAGTTTCTTGCAGACCGGACAGTAATTGACATAGACGCTTCCGGCAAGTTCAATCACATTGTGGATATTCGAATGATATTCGAGTCCGTAAATATTGAATGAAATGACCTCGTGGATAATTCCCGCATCCTGCAGGGTGCGGATGGCTTCGTATGCCGGTCCGGGCTTCGGAAGATTCTTAATGACCTCTTTTTTGTAAAAATCATAGAAATACACTTTCCGCGTTGTAATTTCACCCGCGGAAAGCATCTCTTCCGGGCTCTTACCGTATGTTTTTTCAATTCGGAACAAATTGTCGGGTGCCCAAAGATCGATGCCGCCACATTCAATCATGGCTTCCGGTCCCATAATGCAGACCACTCTCTTCGATTCATCCAGCAACTGTTTTACTTTCTCTAACAATACTTTTCTCCCCTTTTTACGTATTGTTTACACAAAAGATTTGCAATTCTTAGTTCCACCAGGGATTTGCGGGATTCGGATCGGTCGGATCCCATCCGCGACGCGGGTCGCTTCCGCTGATCTTCGGTGCACTCGGTCTTCCCAGAGGTCCGGGATTGCTTGCATCGTCATAAATCTCAACCGTCGTTCCTACCGGGCAGTTGTCGTAAATCCACTTTGCATCACCTGCCTGCAAACGTACGCAACCGTGGGAACAAACGGTTCCGAGATTATTAAATGCCGGCCAGTCGAGGTTTCC
>CADCOL010000237.1 GCA_902803015.1 uncultured Lachnospiraceae bacterium
AGGTCAGACCGTGGCAAGTTCCGCAGCAGCTCCTTACGGTGCAACACAGGGAGTACAGCCTTCCGCATCCGCTCAGCCTGAAAAGAAAAAGAAAAAATGGTGGATCCCCGTAGTAATCGCAGCAGCAGCGCTGGTTGTTATTATTCCGATTTTCATCATTGTAATCGTTGCGATTGTAGCGGCAGTAAATAACGCGAAAAAACCGAATAATCCGGTAGGTCCGAATCCTGTAATTACATCCGAACCTTACAGCACCACACCCGTGGAACCGGGCAGCTTCGGACCGGTTGCTTCCGAACCGGACAGCTCCGAACCGGGCGAACCGTTTGGCGGAAACGGAGATCAGCAGGGACCGGGAGCACCTGTTAAGGATATGGCCAACTACGGTAAATATTCTCAACCGCAGGGCAATACCCCGACAAATGCTTATCAGTTAAACCTTTACTGCGAAAGCGGTACTTATGCATATGCAACCGATACCGGAAAGCTCTGGAGATGCCAGACCAATATCGGTTCCGATTATTACGGTGTTGTTGAAAAACAGTGCAGACATCATGACGGTACGAAGAGTGAGATTATTCCCGAACTGTCCGGTTACACCAATGTTTACTGCCTGTATGTTTCCACTTCCTATTACTGGGTAGAACAGAGCGATGATGCCGGCGGAACTCTTTACTGCATCGACCGTACGACCGGTACTACCGTCGGACAGAGAAGTTTCATCCGTTATTTTGCATATACTTTTGTTGACGGATTCCTGTTCTTTATTGACTTAAACGATGTCGGAAAAGAATGTGTTTATTATGTTCCTTCCGGAGATATCGGAGCGGAACCGACACTCTTTGATGAGCTGAACGGAACCAACTGCATGATTTTTGCGGATAATTCCCACCTTTATGTATTCGGCGGAATGAACGGTTCCTGGGCCGCAGGATACTACGATGTATACGACGATTACAAAGTACATGACATCGCTCTCGAGTATGGTGCAGGTACCGTAAGCTATCGAAGCTTCATCGCATATTCCGGTGATGTTTACGCATGCATCCAGGATACCGACGGTTCGATTAAAATCATTGAAATCAGTTCTTATGACGGATCGACCGTGGAACTTGCAAAACTTGCAAAGATGCCGCAGTTGTTCTATATCACGAAGAGCCGTTTCTTCCTGAATGAACACCAGTATAACAGCCTTTTCTACGTATTCGATACCGATAATGACGGATTGTGGGAGATTCAGGGTGTCGATCTGATTACATACGATACATGGCTTGAATACGACGATATGAAATTCTAGTTTCGGATTTGTTCCGACGAAGAAATACCTAATTAAGTGCGTTAATGTTCTAAACATAAAATTTTAGAAAAGGAGAAGAAGGTTATGGCATTAACAGAATGTGCAAACGGACATTTATACGACTCCGCGCAGTATGCGTCCTGTCCGTATTGTAATGGGGGAGTTAACCGGGTTGAATTTGCCTCTCCGGATTCCGGAATCGGCAAAACAGTCGGTGCCAGCAGTGCAGTAAATTCTGCAGCAAATGTTGGCGAAATCGGTGCTACCGTGGCACCTGCAGGTTACAACGCTCAGGCTAAGGCTTCCGCACCCGAAGAAGAGGATATCGGAAAGACCGTAGCCGTAATGAAGAAGGATACCGGCATCGAGCCTGTAGTAGGCTGGATTGTATGTATCCAGGGTGCTGAGAAGGGCAAGGATTACAAAATTCTTGGCAAGAACAACACCATCGGTCGTGGCGAAGGAAACGACATCGTAATCAAGAACGATTCCACGATTTCCAGACAGTCCCACGCAAGAATTGCATATGACGTGAAACACAATACGTTCCACTTGATTCCCGGCGAAGGAACCAACGGTCTTTACTTAAATGACGAACCGGTTTACGTTCCCACACCGATCGCAGCTTTTGACCTGATTGAAATGGGCGAAAGCAAATTCTTATTTATCCCCTTCTGCGGCGATAAATTCAACTGGCAGAACGGATTACAGTAAGGAGAGATTATGCCGGATACAATGCAAAATGCAAATGAGGGCGCATATCTTGCACTGACTCCGAGACCGAAGGAACGCCTTTTAAGTTATAAAATCGGCAACCTTCAGGGAATCGGCTCCCGTGCGAGACAGGAGGATTCCTTTACGGTAATGAATTCCATGGACGTTACGGCCATGAAGGAAAAGGGATTGTTCTTTTCCGTTTGTGACGGTATGGGTGGAATGAAGGACGGCAAACTTGCTTCCGAAACCGCAATCGCATCCCTGCGTCAGTCTTTTACCGAAATGGATCGCAGCGGCAGCATTCCCGCTCAGCTTGTGGAGAGTGCATATACCGCATCTTCCAAAGTGGAAGCCTTAATCGGCGGAGACGGCGGAAGTACATTAATCGAATGCGTTCTGTTTGAAGGAAAACTGTATTATTGCTGTGTAGGGGACAGTTTCTTATTCCTGTATCGTAACAACGAACTGATTATGCTGAATTCCGAACATACTTTACTGCATGACCGTGAAATTGAAGCAATTCAGGACGGAGACGTAAATCCCTTACAATTTCAGAATCTTCCGGAGGCGACGGCTTTGACCGGATTCCTCGGAATGATAGGTCTTGATAAGACGGATTCGAATGTGATTCCGATCAATCTCCACAACGGTGACATTATCATGGCCTGCTCTGACGGTGTTGGCGGCGTCTTAAGCGAAGAAGAAATCAAAGAATCTTTGGAGCTTTCGGACGTTAACCATATGTGTTCCGATTTGGAACAAAAAGTAATTGCACATCACAGACCTCATCAGGATAATTTTACTGCTGTGGTTGTACAGTGCATCAGGTGAAAAGGAGAGAATTTATGATGAAAGTTTTGAAGAACAAATCCCTCAAAAGTCTTGCCTCCGTTTTACTGGCACTTGTTTTGGTTGTAAGTACCATCAGCCTTTTCAATATTCATGCTCTGGCTGATTACAAACAGGATGTCAGCAGCGGTGTAGTTCCGGTTTGTCTTTATTTAACAAACGCAGGATACTATGTAACCGACGGATATGATTTCCAGAAGATGCAGGATCTCGGCGACATCTGCTGGGGCGCAGGTTCCGGTTTCTTTGTAGGAAACAAAGGCGAAAATCCTCAGTACATCGTTACCAATGCTCACGTAGTTGTTGACTATGTGAATACCGGTGAAGGTAACGGAGTTATCATTTATACCGGTTACTATTACAACAATACTTATCCCGTTGTAATCATGGCTGAAAGTGCAGAACTTCGTATCTACTATGATTCAAACGATTATGACGTTGCTTTCGTAGAAGCAATCGGCGATGTTGAAAAGGTTGACCTTGCAGTATTAAGACTTCGTAACGGCACGGACAAGAGACACGCCCTCCCCATCCAGGTTCCTACCGAGGACATGGTTGGTAATACCGTTTATACCGTAGGTTTCCCCGGAAACGCTGACAACCAGTTTACCGACGGTTCCAAATACGGCATCGGCGACGTTACCGTACATAAGGGATCCATTACCAAGTTTGCAATCAACTCCGGTAAGGGTATTGAAAGAATCGCTATCGATGCAACCGTTCAGCACGGTAACTCCGGTGGTCCTCTTGTTACCGAAGAAGGTAACGTAATCGGTGTAAATACCAACGTATATTCCACCAGCCCTTATACGAACCAGATTGAAGCTGACTACTATGCATTAAATGCAAGCGAAGTAGTTAAGTTCTTAAACAACAATAACGTTCCTTATTACACAGCAACTTCCGGCAACGGAATGGCAGGATTACTTGTAGGTGGCGGAATTGTATTATTCTTAATCCTCGGTTTGGTATTCCTTCTTATCACTGTTGGTATCATTATTCTTATCGTTGTACTTGTTAAGAAGTCCAAAAAGAAAAAAGCAGCTGCAGCAGGCGGCGCAGCAGCAGCCGGAACCGCAAAAGCAGCTCCCGCAGCAGGTGCAGCTCCCGCAGCACAGCAGGCAGCTAATGCACAGGGACAGCGTGCAATGCTTCGTTCCCTTGCAACACAGCATAACGGCATGACTCTTGCAGTAGGAAGCACTCCGATTCTGATCGGTCGTGATCCCGCAAACTGCAAACTGATCTATGTAGAAGGAACCGTTGGTGTCAGCGGAAGACATTGCTCCGTTGCATATGATGCATCTACCGGCGACTTCATTCTGACCGACCTTCGTTCCACTTACGGAACATTCTTAACCACCGGACAGAAATTAAATGCTAACGTTCCTTATCGTGTAAAACCGGGCGAGAGCTTCTATGTTGGCGATAAGCAGAACATGATCCGTTTGGAATTGGGGTAAAAAATGATATTTGATTACTTTGAGTTTTCAAACAGCGGCGGAAGAGATTATAACGAAGACTGCGTCGGCGCAAAACTTTGCGCCGACGGAGGAATCTTTCTGGTAGCGGACGGCCTTGGCGGTTTGTCGCTCGGTGAAGTGGCATCCCGGACGGTAAGAAATACTTTGATTGATAAATTCGATGAGAGTATTACCGATATGAACGCCTGGATCACCGATACCTTGAAAGAGGCGAATGATCAACTTCTCGCAATTCAGGCAGAAAAAAACAAAAAGATGAAGAGCACCGTTGTTATGCTTACCGTTAAGAACGGAGACATGACGTTTGCGCATGCCGGTGACTCGAGACTTTATTATCTTCATAACAATGAACTTACGTATTTTACGGAAGATCATTCCGTAGCTTACAAAAAGTACAAAGCCGGTGAAATCAAAAGAACCGAGCTCGGAAAAGACGAAGATCAGTCGTCCCTGCTTCGTTCCATCGGCGGTGAAGATCATAACGAACCCACAATCTATAACTACCCGGGTAAAATCACACCGGGAGATGCGTTTATGCTTTGTTCCGACGGCGCGTGGGAATACTTAAAAGATGCTGAAGTTCTGATTGACCGGTTAAAATCCCGTTCTGCAAAGGAATGGACCGAAAGATTACTGCTTCGTATCATGGACCGCGTGGACGGAACGAACGATAATTTAAGCATTGTAACGCTGATTGTGGAATAATAAACCCTTTGCTTGTAAAAGGGGCAGGAGAGTTTATGAAACGAAGAATCTGGGCAGTTCTTTTATCCTTGTTTCTGGTATTCGTAATGGTTTTGCCTGTTAAGGCAACTTCAAACACCCCGAAAGATGCCGATAAGAATACGGAAAAAGATGCCGAAGTAAAAACAATTGACACGAAGGGTGTATTTTCCTATATTCAGGCCGGACATCTGTTTTCCTTTCTGGAAATCGAAGACGGACTTGATTGTGAGAACATCCTGGTAAATGCAAGCGGTGACGGACTTGCGTATAAAGATAACGGCAAACTTGCCAGAATCACCGAACGTGATGCAACGGTACATTATCTGTTTATCCTTGATAATTCCGGTTCCATGAAATCCTACAGCAACCGCATTTCGGATTATATGGAAGGCGTTGCGGACAATCAGGATTTAAAGGTAACCTATACGATTGCAACTTTCGGTGAACGCTTCGATATCGTGAAAGAAAAAATGACCGATGTCGAGACTGCGAAAGAAGCGTTAAAGAACGTAAGTTTTAACGAAAACTACACGGATCCGTATACGGCACTCAAGAGCGCTGATACCTATCTGGACGGCTTTAGCAAGTCTGCAGGCGATATTGTTTCCGTAATCTTAATTACGGACGGAGAACCCTGCTTAAAGGACCCTTCGAAGGAAGATAACTTGGCTTCCATGACGGAAAAGGTCATTGCAGGATTTACGGATGTGGTTTATTCCACCGTTAATTTAAAGGACTGGACTCCGGTTGCGAAAAAATCTTTAACCGGCGGCAACGGCAAGGATCAGGAAATCAGATCCAATCCGGATGCCAAGAAGCTCGGCGGTGAGATGGCGGATTATTTCGATTCGTTCTATTCGGCCGAATTTGAACTGACGAGTGCTCCGGACAAGGATTTTAATTATACCCTTCAGATTTCCTTTGCCAAGGATTTAAAGGGCAATGACGTAAATGTAAACAATGCTGAGTTCTCCGGTATTCATCCCGGAAAGATCAGCGATGAAAAAGCAGAAGAACCCTCAGCCGAAGAACCGACTGAAGGAGACCCTTCCGTAGAGAATCCGAACAGCGAAAAACCTTCCGAAATCGAATCGGCGGAACCCGGTTCCGAAGGAACCAGTGAAAAAGTTCCTGCTGACGGAAAAGAAGGATTGGGCGGATTCATTGAGAATCATCGAATTGTAATTATTATTGCTGCGGCAGTGCTTCTTCTTTTACTGATTGCATTAATCATTCTGATTATTGTGATTACGGGCATCGTAAAGAAGTCGAAGAAAAAGAAAGCAAAGAAAGCCGCAGGAGCAGGAAAGGCAGCGAAAACTGCAGAACCTGTTCAAGCAGTCGGAGCTGAGCCAATCGGTGCAACCGTAGCGGCACCAATCGCAGCGGATTCTGTAATCGGATCCACGGCAGCGCCTTTATCGCATACGGAACAGCCCGGTGTCTTTATGAGAATCGAAGTTTACAGCGGACACTGCATGAATACTTCCGATACCTTCTCCTTAACGAATGCAATAACCATCGGAAGCGCTTCACAGTGCGATATCATTTTTGCAGACACGGATGTGGCTGCGGTAAATACAAAAATCCGCTATATGAACGGACAGGTCTTCATTGAGGATCAGGGAACGCCGAACGGCACATATCTCGAAGGAATGCGTATTCCCGGCAGAAACCGCTTACGCAGCGGCGACATCATATCGATTGGATCGGTTGAGTTCGCATTCAAGTTCTAAAGGATTTAAGCATAAGAAAAGCACCCCGTACGGGGTGCTTTTTTATTTACCTGCGTAACTGACTGTCTGAGGCGTCAGACTACTCAGACTTAACTGTCTTCCAGAGATCTGCGTACTTCGTGTCGCCTTCAGCACCGAGATAGTGGTAAGTCTCAAGATTGGAGTACTTGGTAAGATCCGGGAATGCAATTTCGGAATTGCGGATGTCTTCTTCCTCGATCAGCTCTCTTGCAGCCTCATTCGGAGTGGAGTAGGTGATGAAGTCAAAGTTCTTTAATGCGATTTCCGGTTTGCACATATAGTTGATGAATGCTTCCGCATTTTCTTTGTTCTGAGCGTTCTTCGGAATTACCCAGGAGTCAATCCATACATTGGTACCTTCCTTGGGAATGACATATTCAAGGTCGGGATTCTCACGCTGTGTGTAAATTGCTTCGCCGGAGTAGATTACACCGATTGCAGCTTCGTTACCGATCATTTTATCTCTTACCTGATCCACAACGTATGCCTGAACGAGAGGTTTCTGCTCAATCAGCTTTTCTTTTGCCTGTTCAAGCTCCGCATCATCCAGAGTGTTCATGGAATGTCCGTCAAGCTTTAATGCAACCATGAATGCGTCGCGAACGGAATTCTGCATTAAGATTTCGCCTTTGTATTTTTCATCCCAGAGTACGGACCAGGAATCGATGGGTTCGTCAACCATGGTCTTGTTGTAAAGGATACCTACGGTTCCCCAGCAGTAGGGTACGGAGTACTTGTTGCCGGGATCGAATTCCTCGGAAGAATCCAGATACTGTTTTCCGATGTATTTAATGTTCGGAATGTTTGCGTAATTCAGTTCTGCCAAAAGATCGTTCTCGATCATTTTCTGAATCATGTAATCGGAAGGGCAGATCACATCGTAAGTTGCAGCGCCTGCCTCTACCTTCGGATACATTACTTCGTTGGTTTCAAACTCGTCGTAAATTACTTTAATGCCGGTTTCTGCAGTAAAGCTGTCCAAAACTTCGGGATCGATGTATTCGCCCCAGTTGTAGACATAAACGACCTGCTCGTTCTTTTTTGTACAGCCGGTGAGCAGTACAGGTACAGTCAGAACGGTAGCGGTCATGACTGCGGTAAGGGTTCTTAAGAGACTCTTTTTCATTTTTCTCCTCCTTGATGGTACTTCGTATATGTTAAGCTTTCTTGGCTTCTTTTTTGCCGTCCTTGTTGCCGGACGGAAGCGTGTTGATCAGGATTAAAAGGACAAGAACCGAAATGAAAATCAGTGTGGACAGAGCATACATTTCGGGGCTGATGCCTTTCTTAACCTGCGCGTAAATCTTCGTGGACAATGTATCGACTCCGGCGCCTTTTGTAAAGTGCGTAATGATAAAATCATCAAGCGACATCGTAAATGCCATCAAAAAGCCGGAGAGTACGCCGGGCCAGATGTCCGGTAAAACGACCTTGAAAAATGCGTAAATCGGGGTTGCGCCCAAATCCAGAGCTGCTTCGTAATTCGAAGGATTCATCTTTTTGATTCGCGGCATAACGCTCAATATTACATACGGAATATTAAACGTGATATGCGATAAAAGTATCGTCGTAAAGCCGAATTTAAAGCGGAAGAACAGGAACAGAAGCATTAAGGAAATACCCGTTACGATATCCGCATTTAACATCGGGATGTTGGTAACACCCATAAGTGTGTTTCTGGTGAATACTTTCATTCGATCCATTGCAAGTGCGGCGATTGTACCGATGATGCAGGCAACAACGGATGAAATCAAAGCAATCATTAAAGTGGTAAGAAGAACCTGCATCATGACACGGTCATGGAAGAGTTTCTGATACCAGTTAAAGGTAAAGCCGCCCCATTTTGCACGGGATTTGGATGCGTTAAACGATAAAACGATTAACGTAAACATCGGTAAATAGAGGAAGAGAAGAATTAAGCCTGCGTAAATGCGCTTTAAAATCTTTGTCATAAGGCATTTCCCTCCCCTTCTTTATCGTAGATGCTCGTCACAACCATACTGATAATGATGAAGACCATCAGCACGATGGATAAGCCGGAACCTAAATTCCAGTTGGAGTTCTGGGTAAATTCCTGTTCAATGACGTTTCCGATTAAGAGAATCTTGCTTCCGCCGAGCATTTCGCTGACAACGAAGGTGGTAAGAGAAGGTACGAAAACCATCGTGATACCGGAAATGATGCCCGGAACGGAAAGCGGCAGAATAATGCGTGTGAGCGTCTGCACAGGATTTGCACCAAGGTCTCTTGCGGCGTTTAATACGTTTACGTCGATTTTACTGATGACATTGTAAAGCGGCAGAATCATAAACGGTAAGAAGTTGTAAATCATACCGAATACAATTGCGGCCGGCGTATTGATGATATGCAAAGTCGGCAGATGCAGGAAGCTTAAGACGTTATTGATGACACCGTCGTTTTCGAGCAAAGTCTGCCATGCCATGGTACGAAGCAGGAAATTCATCCACATCGGAAGGATAAAAATAAATACGATTAAATGGTCGTTCTTGGTTTTCATTCCGGAAAGAATCAGTGCAAGAGGGTATGCCAAAAGCATGCAGATTACGGTCGAAATGAGTGCAAGAATCAAAGCCAGATACAATGATTTAAAATGTTCGGGCCTTGATATATTCAATACGTTTGCAAATGTGAATGCGCCGTCTTTGTCCGTCAGTCCGTAATAGAAGACCATCACAAGCGGTATGATGATAAATGCAACCGCCCAGATGATGTAGGGAGCGGAAAGAAGTTTGATATATTTATTACTCTTCAACGCCGACTGCCTCCTCGTCTTCGCTTTCGGGTTTATTCATAATCTGAATGTTAAAAGGATCTACGTTAATGCCGACTTTCTGGCCGACCGCAAACATGGAAGTGGAGTGTACCAGCCACTCGAATCCGTTTGCCATAACTTCCATTTCATAATGTACGCCTTTGAAAATCAAATGCGTTACAACGCCCTGGATTCTACCGTATTTGGAAGGATCGTTTGCTGCAGCGATTTCTTCATCGGTCACATTTTCCGGAATAACGGTCATTTCCACGTCTTCGGGACGAATGACAACGTCGACGGGTTTGTTTTCGCCGAAGTCTTTGTCCACGCAGGGGAATTTGACTCCGAGAATTTCCACGAGCTCGTCGCGAATCATCGTGGAAGAGATAATGTTGGAATCCCCGATAAAATCGGCAACGAAAGCGTTTTCCGGTTCGTTGTAAATCATTTCGGGCGTACCGATCTGCTGAATGTATCCCTGGTTCATTACGACGATGGTATCGGACATCGTAAGGGCTTCTTCCTGATCATGCGTTACATAGATAAAGGTAATTCCAAGCTCTTTCTTTAATCGGATCAGCTCATACTGCATGTCCTGACGAAGCTTTAAGTCAAGAGCACCAAGCGGCTCGTCCAAAAGAAGAACCTTGGGTTCGTTTACGATGGCACGTGCGATGGCAATACGCTGTTGCTGACCGCCGGATAAGGATTCGGGGTAGCGGTTGCCGTAATCTTCAAGGTTTACGAGCTTTAACGCGTATTTGATTTTATCGTCGATGTAGGATTTCGATTTTTTCTTTATCTTTAAACCGAATGCGATGTTTTCGGCAATCGTCATATGGGTAAAAAGAGCATACTTCTGAAAGACGGTATTTAACTGTCTTTTGTTCGGAGCCAGTTTGGTAATATCCGTACCGTCAAAAATCACCTTGCCGACATCGGGGCTTTCGAATCCGCCGATAATACGAAGCGTAGTGGTTTTACCGCATCCGGAAGGACCGAGCAGGGTTAAGAATTCGTTCTCTCTGATATATAAGTTCATTTCATCGAGAACCAGATTGCTGCCGTAGGATTTGGATATATTCTGAAGATCGATTAAATGCTTGCTCATAGTTACCTCGTGTTGATTTCCGTTTTATAGTCTGTCACCGTAAAATGATTAAAATGTAGGCGGTGTAGAGATCCAGATAAATGTCGCACCTTCTTTATTTACACAATCAATGTAGTGGGATGCGGCGGGAGTGTAGTAGAAAGATTCACCTTTATTTGCTTTATAAATCTTGTTTCCCATGTGAATGCGGATGGAACCGGAGAGTACATATCCGAATTCCTCGCCTTCGTGCGGGTTGTCGGGATAGGTTTTGCCGTTTTGCTTTAACGTAACCTTAATAGGCTCCATCATGTTTTTCTGTGCGTTCGGAATCAGCCATTCGATTTTATTCTTTAATTCGGCATCTTCCTTTTCAAAATAGTCCGCATCGGAGAATACAATCTGAACGTCTTCTTCGTTTGAGAAAAATTCCGGAAGAGTGGTTCCGAGTACCTGCAGAATATCCATTAAAGTAGCGATGGAAGGAGAGGTTAAGTCGCGTTCCACCTGGGAAATGAATCCCTTGGAAAGCTCGCAGCGGTCGCCCAGTTCTTCCTGCGTAAGGCCTTTTAAAACCCTTAACTGTTTAATTTTTGTTCCGATTTCCATTTTACGATCCACGGTATTCCCGTATGCCTCCAGAAGAATGAAACTTTCTTAATAATAAACTCAAAGTTTAGAAACACTAAAGAATTTCACATTATAAATAAACTCAGAGTTTAGTAAAACTAAACAAACAAGATAAATTATACCTTTGTTTTTAGGAAAGTCAACAGAAA
>CADCOL010000238.1 GCA_902803015.1 uncultured Lachnospiraceae bacterium
GAAATGACCGATGTGGACGGCGATTGCGGCGGATATAATCTGCAGTGGGCATTTTCTTCGGGAAAAATGGCCGGAGTCTGTGCGGCACATGCAGCCGGTGATCAGGTATGAGTTTTGTTTACTCCGTTAACGTGGATCCGAATCAGGAAAGTCGTGCATTCGAATTCATGTGCAAAAAACTGAATCTGAAAGAAAGTGATTTGAAAAACGTATCGATTCGTAAACGCTCCATTGATGCGAGAAAAAAGCCGGAGATTACCTATTCGTATACGTTTTCTTTCGATGCGGCGAATGATTCCGTAAGAAAATATCTTCAGAAGAAAAAGGTGCAGTGGGCGGAGCCGGAAGCGGAATATTCCTGGCCGAAAACCTTGTCAAATAACAGCCTGATTCATCGCCCTGTAGTGGTCGGTTTCGGTCCTGCGGGTATGTTTGCCGCTTTATACCTTGCAAGAGCCGGAATGTGCCCTCTCGTAATCGAGAGAGGTGCATGCATGGAAGAGAGAATCAAAGCCGTGAATGATTTTCACGGCGGTAAGGTTTTGAATGTCAATCCGAATACCAATGTGCAGTTTGGGGAAGGCGGTGCAGGGACGTTTTCCGACGGAAAACTCAATACCGGCGTGAAGGACAAAACAGGCCGTAATCTGGCGGTTTTAAAAACATTTCACGAATTCGGCGCGCCCGAGGAAATCATTTATGACGGAAGAGCACATATCGGAACGGACGTGATTCGCGAGGTTGTGGTTCATATTCGTAATGAGATTATTCGACTGGGTGGAGAGTTTCGCTTCGAGACCAGGCTTGAGGATTTCGAAATCCGGGACGGAAAGCTGACAGGAATCTATGTATCACATACAGCAAATGGTCCACGGATTACAGGCCTGGATTGCAATAATAAAGAGGCAATGCAGGATGATTTGCAAGATAATACGTGTTCAGACATGGTATTTCTTCCGTGCGAGAACTGCATCCTTGCCATTGGACACAGCGCCAGGGATACTTATGAAATGATTCGTAAAAAGGGCTTTGACATGGAAGCCAAATCGTTTGCGGTTGGATTTCGTGTCATTCACGAGGCGGAATTCATTAATGAAAGCCAGTACGGCGAGGGGTATAAAGAGCGCTACAGCAACCTGCCGACTGCATACTATAAACTGGCAAAAACCACATCGTCCGGAAGAAATGTTTATTCTTTCTGCATGTGTCCGGGCGGCTATGTGGTAAATGCATCGTCCGAAGAAAACCGTCTTGCGGTAAACGGAATGAGCAATTCCAAACGCGACGGCAAATACTCCAATGCTGCGATTGTGATGAATGTCGGACCGGATGATTACGGAAACGGGGATGTTCTTGCAGGTATGCATTTTCAAAGAGAATTGGAAGAGAAGGCATATACGCTCGGAAACGGAGCAATTCCCGCGGAGTTTTACGGTGAATTCAAGAACGGTTCAATTCAGAACCGGGTTGATGAAATCCCTGATGCTGATAGCGGGAAGAACAGCGAACGCTTCGCGGATATTGCCGGGAACGGAATCTCGGGTAACGCAAAGCAGGCCGATCTTTCAAATGTATTTGCAATGAATTTAAACGAAGCTTTCATCGAGGGAATGGAGTATTTTAATACCTGTATCAAAGGTTTTGCCGACACGAATCCGCTGCTTTGCGGTGTGGAACCGCGCACCAGTGCACCGGTTCGGATTCTGAGGGATGAAACTTTGCAGGCAAATCACATAAATGGCCTTTATCCCTGTGGGGAAGGAGCCGGATATGCGGGCGGAATTACATCCGCAGCCATAGACGGTCTTAAGGTGGCCGAAGCGGTTTTGAGGTGTATTTATGAAAAAAACCAATTGGTTTAAGCGCATTTTCTTTGCGATTTTCGGAAAGGCCCGCTGGTTTGTGCTGGGCCTGGTTGCTGTTGCTCTTGTATTTACGGTAACCACTGTATTCGATCCCAGTTATACGCATCTTTATCAGATTGCAGACAGCTTAAAAGGCGACTATTATGTTGCGGACGAATACAAGGATGCCGATTTTTCCAAAGACGGAAATGCGCTTCTTAGTTTTAACCGGTACAATCAGAATGTGGTCGGACTTACAAACATCAATACGGGAGAGCAGTATTTTTCCGATATTCCTTATGCCCATACGGATTCCGGGTATATTACTCCCTTTAATTTTGTTGCGGGTGACAATGATACCATTTATGCCGTATGTACGAAGTTTGACCGAAGCATGGACGATACCGTTGCCACCGATGAGTATGTTATGGCTTTTCACGGCAGTTTCAATAACAGTGAAACCTTATGTAAAATCCACTACGATTATGCCGACAGAGCCCGTAATTCCAGACTTACAAAACTGTATTATTCCGACGGCGAACTGAAATTTGCAAAGCTGGATATGAATCAGATGCAGATGTATTCCATCGATACAAAGACCGGAAATGTCCGAATCAGCGATCCTTATCTGCCGGATGAAAACGAGAATTATACAACATATGCAACCGCAATCGAGGATTCGTTTCTGGTTGTACAAAGCGACGGAAATGTTTATCGCGTCGGTTTTAATGAACCGTTAACCACACCTGTTTACAAAGTGGAAGCGGGGCTTGAGAATCCGAATACGGATGCGTTTTTCAATCTTGCCGTTTTGGTAAACGACCGGATTTATCTGGCGAAAAGAAATGATAACGGAAAAGTATTTCTTCTTGAAAACGGGAAAATTACGGAAACTCTGGATTTGTCCGATAACGGAAGCATTCTTTCCCTGTGTGCGGTGACCGAAGGAAACAAAGAAGTGCTGACGGTTACCTGTTCGGGAGGTATTTTTACTTACGACGGAAATGACGTTACAAAAAAGGAAATTCCGATTTTTGTCAGGAATCATGTGCTTGTATATATCGATATATTCTTAAGCTTAATGATCTATGTTTGTGTATTTGGACTGATTATCAATTTAATCATTCGCAAAAAGACCCTTTTGTTTAAGCAGATTGCAATCACGGTTCCGATACTGGTTATTGCGTCCGTACTTGTTTCGGCGAGCCTTTATATTTCCATTCAGGAAGATAATGTGGACAAATCGTCAAGCGACGTTGATATTGTCTGCCGTATTGCCACAAGCGCGTTTGACGGCTATGATTTTTCCGGCTGGGAAGAACTGGATGAAGATACCGGAAAAGCTTCCAGAGCGATTTTAAAGCGTTTTGATGAGTTTGATACCGATAAGGGAAAATTCAATTACACACTGCTTTACCGCTATGATGATGTGCATGCCGTCGTTTTGGCAGATTCGGAAACCGTGGTTCAGCCTTACGCGGGAAAGGGGATTTTCGGACCGCTTGCCGACGAAAACTACGACGGAAGCGATTTCTATATGGTGAAGGATGTATCCGGTATCTTTTCTTCGGAGAACAGGAGCAGTACGATTGCCGTATACGGTCAGATTCACGATAAGAACAATACCGGAAAATACTATCTGAAAGTTCAGACGGATGACTGGAGTTTCTGGTCTTCAAGACGCGATTTGTTCTTAAAAGTTTTTGTCTTTATCGCCATTATTATTGCGATTTTAACTCTGATTACCGTGGTTACTTCGCTTTATATTTCAAGGACCATCAAGAAAGCGACGAAAACGGTTAAATCCATAGCCGACGGTGATTTTTCCGCGCGTGTAAAATACCGTTCCAAAGACGAACTCGGAGAAATCTGTTCACAGGTGAATACGATGGCAAACAGTCTGGAGACGATGTTTGACGAGAAAGATAAAACCGAGAAATTTTATTATAAATTCGTCCCCGAAAAATTCAGGGAACTTCTCGGAAAAGAGCAGTTTACGGATCTTGCGCTGGGTGATGCGGCAAGCCGTGACCTGAGTGTTTTATTCTTTGATATTCGTTCGTTTTCCATTAATTCCGAAATCATGACTGCTAAGGAAAACTTCGAATTTGTCAATGTGATTTACGGAAAAGCGGGTCCGATTATCCGTAAATACAACGGCTTCGTCGACAAATACATCGGCGATGCGGTCATGGCACTTTTTGAAGATGCGGAGAGTGCAATCCGATGCGGAATCGAGCTTTATAAAGAAATCGTGTTAAATCCCGAAACAGCAAAGGAAATCGGGATCGGGGATATCAATATCGGAATCGGTATACATTCCGGCATGGCACAAATCGGAATCGTAGGAGAGGAAGAAAGACTTTCGGGAACGGTCATTTCTGATACGGTCAATATTTCTTCCCGTCCCGAATCGCTTACAAAGCAGTATAAAACGGCAATGCTGATTACGAAGGCTACCGTGGACCGGATGAAAGATCCGGAAGCCTTAAATCTTCGTTATCTCGGTGAAATTCAGGTGGCCGGCGTTAATGAAGTCAAGGC
>CADCOL010000239.1 GCA_902803015.1 uncultured Lachnospiraceae bacterium
AAAACAAAGAAGAATAAAAGCAGAACAATCAGTCCCACAAAGTAGTTGGATTTGCCGATTAGAAAGCCGTATACAATCGTTACGAGAAACCAGATCACGGAAGTTAAATAGCAGAAGCCGAATCTTCCGAATCGTTTCCGGGAATAAAATACAGCAATAAACGCAAGTCCGCTTAGAAGATCACAGAATTCTCCTGCTCTGGCGGCATTTGCCATAAAACCGCTCCAAAGAGAGTGTATCACTACTTCTTCTCCGATATACGGATTGATTGCATGGGAAAGAACTGCCGCAACAATCGAGAACAGAAAGCCTGCCGTTAACAGTGCCGGGAATACAATGTTCCACTCTTTTGACGTAACGGGAATCAGGCAGAGAATAAAGAACCAAAGATAAACACGTGTTTCAATGTTTGGATAGAGAATCTCCATTAAAACCAGCATCACGAAAAGAATCCCGAACAGCCAGAGGTTGGACTCTTTCAGGCGACGGACCCTTTTGGTCACCGCCATATCCACAACCACCATCAGCGCTATCCATTCCGCAATCCGGTAGAGAATCTGCGACGGAAGCACATCCGGCGCAAACAGATACATTCGGGTGCCGAAGAAAGCAAGAATTCCATATCCGATACTTACAATCAGGGATGGAATATTAAGAAGCTTTACTCTTTGAAGAACAAACAGAAATACGGAAAAAAGAATCAGCACGAATCCCGCCTGGACATTTTTCTCATTCTGATAGAAGACATTGTCATACTGAACCAGATGCATCAGGATTCCGATAAAACAAAGGGTATAAAGCCCCCAGCGTACCAGTTCCGTGATGCGCTCTTTGGATGGCATATCCTTTGTTAAATTGGGCATTACCGCTATATTCTTCATGAAGATATTTTTACTCCGAACTGAGTTTTTCTTCCGTCACCAGCCGTTTCACCTTTGCCCGCGCAATCAGCCCGAAACTTAAGTAAAAAACAAGTGTCAGTATAAGAAAAATCAGCACAAACCAGTTAATCTCCTCCCTCCACTTCAGCGCCACCGTGGCACCGGAGAAAAGCAGAATAATAACCGGATAAACAAACGAAAACGAGGTCACGCCCGATTCAAAAAAACGAAGCATCAGCAGTCCGAAGACCGGAACCAGGACGAATACCGTCGTAAATTCTACCGCAAAAAAGACAGCCCGTAAAGGCATTTCCTGAAAGGAAATATAGCTTACCGGCACCGCCATGGCAAAAAGCGTTAAGTAGATGACGGAGACGACGGATGCATAGGAACGAAGCCTGAATTTACCGGCAGTCAGCTCGTCTTTTTCCGCAGCAAGGCGTTTTCCTTCCCTGCAGCATTCAATCGTTCTTACAACCATCGCCGCAATCAGAAAGCCGTAGGATACAAACTGTATAGGAGCAATCGTAAAACCGGTATGCATCATGCCGCCAAAAAGAATCACGGTTGCGGCAAGAATCACGGATTTACGGTTTGCATCGAAATCATACGCTTTCCTCGTAAAGACGGAAACGAACATTTTCGGAAGAACACGGATCATAAGTACCAGGCCCGCAACAACACTCAGTGCCGTGACTGCATAGGCAATGTAATTAAAGACATTTCCGGAAACAAGCGCATACTCTCCGCCCACAGCGGGGCTTAGAATCACCGCCAGAAGGCGTTCGGCGAAGAGAATCAGAAAGTACAGGATGAATCCGATCAGTTTCAGTTTGGATAAAACAGTATTCTTTTCCATACACTTCTCCGTATCCGAACCGGTTAAAAGCACTTCTTCTCATGCGTCTGCTTACAGTTTGCAAGATTCGCACACTTATAGCAGACTTCGTTGGAGCAGGTGTCACGTTCAAAGAATTCGCGGACGTTGCCAAGTGTCGTATCCGCAATGTTTGCGAGCGCTTCGTTCGTAAGGAACGCCTGATGCGAAGTCAGGATTACATTCGGCATGGAGATTAAGCGCGCCAGCACGTCATCGTTTACGATGTGATTGGAATAGTCGTGGAAGAAGACATTCGATTCTTCTTCGTATACATCCAGGCAGGCCGCACCGATTTTGCGCTGTTTGATACCTTCCAAAAGCGCTTCCGAATCAATCAGGGCACCACGGGAGGTGTTGATTAAAACAACTCCTTTTTTCATCTTTGCAATGCTTTCCGCATTCACCATATGCCGGTTTTCATCGGTTAACGGGCAGTGGAAGGAAATGATATCGGCTCTTTCCCAGAGCTCGTCAAGCTCCACGTATTCGATACCGGAATCCTTTGCCGGGAACTTGTCATAAGCAATCACATTCATGCCGAAGCCGCGGCAGATGTCGATGAAGATTCTGCCGATTTTACCCGTTCCGACCACGCCGACCGTTTTACCGTGCAGGTCGAATCCGGTCAGGCCGTTTAAGCTGAAGTTAAAATCTTTGGTACGGATATACGCTTTATGAATCCGTCGGATGGATGTAAGAAGGAGCGCCATGGCATGCTCCGCCACCGCGTACGGAGAGTATGCGGGAACGCGGACGATATGAATTTTGCCGTAGGCATATTCAATGTCCACGTTGTTGTAGCCCGCGCAGCGCAGGGCGATGAGTTTTACGCCCATTGCGGTCAGTTTGTCGATTACGGTGCTGTTCACATCGTCGTTTACGAAAACGCAGACAACGTCGCTTCCTTCCGCCAGTTTGCAGGTCGCTTCCGAAAGACGCGTTTCGAAATACTCGATTTCGTACTCCTCATCTTTGTTGGAGGCGATAAACGACTGTCGGTCATATTCCTTTGCATCGAAAAATGCGATTCGAATCTTATTCATAGTGGCTCCTTTACAAATCATAAACTATTATATATACATTACTCATATCCATAGAATCTGTCAAAGATCGGATAAAGTTCCAAAAACGGCACTTCCACTTCGGATACCG
>CADCOL010000240.1 GCA_902803015.1 uncultured Lachnospiraceae bacterium
AATCGTTACATTCGACGATGCTATGGATGTCATGGAAGACGAGGCTACCGAGGATATCGAAATCATGGCAGGTATGACGCCTTCCGACAAGACATATTTAAAGTCCAATGTTTTTGATCTTTTCAGGCATCGTATTCCCTGGCTTTTGCTTTTGATGGTATCGGCAACGTTTACGGGAATCATCATGACCAAATTCGAAAATGCGCTGGCGGCACAGGTTGTGCTGGCGGCATTCATTCCGATGTTAATGGATACCGGCGGTAATTCCGGTTCCCAGTCTTCCGTTACCATCATTCGTGCGCTGTCTTTGGGAGAGTTGGAATTCGGCAATTTAATCGGTGTCATTTGGAAGGAACTTCGAACGGCGATTCTTTGCGGTTGTGCGCTGGCGGCGGCATGCTTTGTAAAAATCATGCTCGTGGACAGACTCATTATGCATAATCCGAATGTCACATTACTGGTTGCGGCAACGGTGTGCATTACCATGGTATTAACCGTTATGGTAGCCAAAGTAATCGGTTGTACGCTGCCGATGATTGCCAAAAAACTCGGCTTCGACCCGGCCGTTATGGCATCGCCGTTCATTACCACCATGGTGGATGCCATCTCGCTGATGGTATATTTCGGAATGGCCAATCTGATGCTGTTCAGAACATGAATTTATCAATGACCTGAGCGCGCCGGAGTGGTATAATACGGATATGAGGGTAAAACTATGACGTTACGGGAATTATATCAGGCAATCGACGGAGATTATGATCAGGCAATCAGCGTACTGCGTTTGGAAAAACTGATTGACAAACATATCCGGAAACTGCCCGAAAACGGTGTGATGGAAGGACTTCTTGCAGCAGGACAAAGCATGGATCCGACGCAGCTTTTCGACGCGGCACATGCGATGAAAGGAGTTTGCGCAAATCTCGGACTAAAGCGTTTGGTGGAAGCAGTGTCGGAAATTACGGAAGAATTCCGTCCCGGGAATACCAGGAAGCTTTCGGACGAAGACGTAAATGAGCGGATTGAGGCCATACGCAGAATGTATGACAATACGACCGGGAAAATCCGCCAATATGCAGAATCCTGCAACACATAGAATCTGACAACACATGGAATCCTGAATGATGGGGGGACAGCATGAATCATTTGACAAATGAATCCGGTGCTGGTTCAGGACGCAAACAATATTTGGGACTATTCGGTGCGTGGGCACTGGCATTCGGCTGCAGCGTAGGCTGGGGTTCTTTTGTAATGCCGGGGACCACGTTTTTGCCTGTTGCGGGTCCTGCCGGAACTGCCCTCGGACTGAGTCTGGGCGGTTTGGTAATGCTGCTTCTTGCGGTGAATTATCACTATCTGATGAATCGCTATCCGGACGGCGGCGGAACTTATACCTATACAAAGAAAACATTCGGATACGATCAGGGCTTCTTAAGTGCCTGGTTTTTAATTCTTACTTATATCGCTATCATCTGGGCCAATGCCACAGCCCTTCCCCTGATTATGAGAACATTAGTCGGTGACCTGTTTCAGTTCGGTTACCTTTACGATATTGCCGGATATCCGATTTATGCCGGAGAACTCATGCTGGCAGAAGGTGCACTTGTTATTGCGGCACTAATCTGTCTGTTCCGAAAGCCGGCGGCATTAACACAGATCATTATGGCCGTCCTTCTGTTTATGGGTGTGCTCATTTGTTTCGTTGCCGTCGCACGGAAATTCGGAAGCGGCGGATATACCCCTGCTTTTGCATCGGGGAAAAGCGCTGTCGGAGGTGTGTTTACCATCTTTGCCCTGGCCCCCTGGGCATTTGTCGGATTTGAATCCATTTCGCATTCAGCGGCAGAAGTCGGATTCTCATTGAAAAAATCGTTTTCCGTACTTGTTGTTGCAGTGATTACGGCAACGATTGCTTACGTCCTTTTATCCCTGATGGCGGTAAAAGCTCTGCCGGAAGGGTGCAGTTCATGGACGGACTATATCGGAAATCTCGGGAATTATTCCGGTGCTGCTTCCCAGCCGACTTTCCATGCGGCAAATGCGGCATTGGGCGAGACCGGAAGTCTGATTCTCGGAGTTGCGGCCATGGGCGGAATTTTTACCGGTCTGATTGGGAATTACATCGCATTAAGCCGCCTTATGGATACGCTTTCCGAAGACGGACTTTTTCCCAAGTGGATTGGAAAGAAAACAAACTTCGTTCCGCGAAATGCCATTTTGGGAATCCTTGTTTTTTCGACGGTCTTTCCTTTCCTGGGCCGTACGGCAATCAGCTGGATTGTGGACGTTACCACGGTCGGTGCAACCATTGCATATGCCATGGCCTCCGCATCTGCTTTCAAAACGGCAAGGCAGGAGAAGAATCGAAAACACATGATTTTCGGATTAATCGGACTGTTTGTGTCCGTGCTTTTTGCGATAGAATTCTTAATCCCGAATATTATTTCCATCAGTACATTGTCCACGGAGTCCTACATGATTCTTTCCGTATGGAGTATTTGCGGATTCCTGTATTTCCGTGTTTTCCTTCAAATCGACCACAAACGCCGTATGGGCAAATCCATTGTGGCATGGGTTGTTCTTTTGGGACTCATCATTTTTACATCCAGTGTCTGGATGCATCAGACCACGGATCAGGCATTGGACAAATTCCGGGACAATGTGCAAAAGCATATAGAGACACATGATAAGGATTCTTTCTCGGATGTTTCGGATATCGTATTTCTTCAGAATGAAACAAAGAAAGTCGACCGTGCCATGCATGTCGCGAGCTATATTCAGATCGGACTGGTTGTTTTGTCCCTTATGATTCTTCTGAATATCTATACGATTATGCAAAATCGCGAGAAAATGATAGAAGTGGAGAAAGTACGTGCGGAGGAAACATCCCGTGCCAAGTCCAGTTTCCTTTCCAATATGAGCCATGAAATCCGAACGCCGATGAACGCAATCATCGGCTTGCAGACGATTGCATTAAAAGAACCGGAACTGTCGGACCGCACGAAAGACCATTTGGAAAAAATCGGTACCAGTGCCAATCACTTACTCGGACTGATTAATGATATTCTGGATATGAGCCGTATCGAGTCCGGAAGCGTGGCGGTGAAAAATGAGGAATTCTCATTTCACTATTTTTTGGAACAGATTAATATTATCATTCACGGGCAGTGCCAGGAAAAAGGACTTGAATACGGATGCAATATCGTATCCGATGTAAAAGATTATTACATCGGCGATGATTTAAAACTGAAGCAGGTACTGATTAATATTCTCGGAAATGCCGTGAAATTTACCAGTGCTCCGGGAAAAGTATCGCTGAATGTGGAGCAGCTTTCGGAAGAAGACGGAATTTGCAGAATGCGCTTTGTCATGCAGGATACAGGAATCGGTATGGATCCGGAGTATCTTCCGCATATTTTTGATACCTTCTCCATGGAAGATGAAAGCAATACCAGCAAATACGGCGGAAGCGGTCTCGGAATGGCCATTACTAAGAATCTTGTAGACATGATGGGCGGCGAGATCCGGGTTGAAAGCGAGAGAAATGTCGGAAGTACCTTTACGGTGACACTGCCGCTCACGGCCTCCGATAAAAAAGCGGAAGAGACGAAGCCTGCGAAGGAGATTTCATTCGAAGAGGTGCTCGCCGGAAAGAGGATTCTGATGGCGGAAGATGTGGATCAGAATGCGGAAATCCTGGCGAATCTTCTGGAACTCGAAGATGTTCTTTCGGAACGGGCGTGTAACGGAGCGGAAGTACTTGAAATGTTTGTCGCAAGCGCCCCCGGTTATTATTCCGCAATTCTGATGGATGTGCGAATGCCGGTCATGGACGGTTTGGAAGCAACGCGTAACATCAGAAAACTGGATCGTCCGGATGCCGGGAAGATTCCGATTATAGCCATGACCGCAAATGTGTTTGATGATGATGTGCAGGACTCAATGAATGCCGGAATGAACGAGCATTTATCCAAACCGGTAGAATCGGATAAGTTATACGAGACGATGGCCCGTCTTATTACGGAATACGGAGGTGGGGGTCAGTGAAAAGAAAAACCTTTTGGAAGCGGATTATAATAAGCCTTTTGCTTTTCACATTTGTAGCCGGTATTCTTATGCCGATTACAGCATATGCGGATAAAACGGACCACAAGGTTGTGCGTGTCGGCTGGTTCGATTCGTCCTTCTGTTATTATGATGAGTACGGAAGACGATGCGGAATTGATTACGAATATCAACGAAAAATATCCGCATACACCGGATGGACGTATGAGTATGTGGAGGACAGCTGGCCGAATCTTTTGCAGATGCTCAAAGAAGGAAAAATCGATATTTTAAGCGATGTCTCCTATAAACCGGAACGGGAAGAATATATGTATTTCACGGATCTTCCCATGGGTACGGAATCCTATTATATCTACATCAGTGCGGAAAACAGGGAGATTACTGCAGATCGCCCGGCGACCTTAAACGGAAAGCGTATCGGCGTGAATAAGGACAGTCTTCAGGAAACATTTCTGGCAGAGTGGGCCGAAAAGAACAATGTTTCATTTGAAATTATTCCGTTGTCTGGGGAAGAAGATGAATCCATGGAAATGGTGGAACGCGGGGAACTGGACGGATATGCTTCCATTTACATGTTTGATTCGGAACAGAAACTGGTTCCCTCCGTGCGAATCGGCGGTTCGGATTATTACTATGCGGTCAGTAAAAAACGTTCGGATCTGCTTGCGGAACTGAATATGGCACTTGCGGAAATCCACGATGAGGATCCGTATTTTTCCCAGATGATGACGGAGGAAAGGACTTATGATATCCGGTCCAATATTGTTCTGACACCGGGACAGGAGGACTGGATTAAAGAACACGGCTCCATCCGAATCGGATATCGTGATGATTATCTCCCGTTCTGTGATATGGATGATGAGACCGGTGAACTGACCGGTGCGCTCAAAGATTATCTGGCACACGCACAGAATCTGTTTCAGAGACCGGACCTTCAGTTTGAAACGATTCCCTACGATTCCACGCAGGAAGCATTGGAAGCACTTATTGCAGGTGAAATCGATTGCTATTTCCCGATTTACTTAAGTACTTATGATGCCCAGCAAAAAGGAATCCGTCTGACGGACCCGGCCATGAAGACGGAAATGAATGCCATCATGCGTTCATCGGACAAGGAGAGACTTTCCAAAGACAGTACCATTACTCTTGCGGTAAATGAAGGGATGATGAATATTGAAACATTCATCATGGATATGTATCCCAAAACAACAAGGGTACCTTATCCCGGACTTCAGGCATGTTATAAAGCGGTCGCAAACGGAGAAACGGAAGCTGTTCTGGTCAGCAATTACCGTATTCTTCCCGCTCAGGAAACACTGGATAAATACAAACTGATTTCGGTTCCTACCGGAGAGTCCATGCCGTTTTCCTTTGCGGTCAGGGAATGGGACAGCGATCTTTATTTTCTGTTAAATAAAACCGCAAATGCGACAAAGAGCGAAGACATGGATTCCGCCCTGGCATCTTACATGCAGGCGGATCAAAAGGTTTCGTTTATGCGGTTCTTAAAGGATAACTGGATTATTGTGGTAATCCTGCTTACGGTGGTATTCTCCGTAATCATATTCCTTCTGAATCAGAAACTTAAGGCGGACAGGACCGCAAACAAACAAAGACGCTTATTGGAGGAAGCGGATGAAATTGCCAAGCTGAAGCAGACCGTTACTTCCCTGCTTGATAATATGCCGGGTATGAATTATACAAAGGATGCCAAAACGGGTGTATACCTTGCATGCAACCAGGCATTTGCGGATTATGCCCATAAGAAGAAACCGGAGAATGTTGTGGGACTTACCGCTGAGGAATTGTTTGACGAAGAAACCGCAAAACACTTCGCCGAAGACGACAAGATTGCGTTATCCATGGACGGGCCCTATGTTTTCTACGAAGATGTGAAGGATGCTTCGGGAAGCAGGAGACAGATTAAGACGACGAAACTGAAATATACGGATGAGTCCGGAAAAGAATGCTTACTCGGTATTTCCCAGGATGTTACCGATTCGGTCCGCATTACCAGAGGCAGCGTGGATTCCAAAGAATCCTATGAAAAAGCATTAAGTACCGGAATTATCTATACCCATATTGCACAGACTCTGGCGAACGGATATGAGAATCTGTTCTATGTCGATCTGAATACGGAGGAATTCATAAGTTACCGGACCGATGATGAAAACGGTACACTAATTGAAAACAGAAGAGGGTTCCATTTCTTCGAAGAATGCCTTGATATCATTGAAGAGCACGTATCGCCTGAAGATCAGGATGCTGTAAAAGCAGCAATGGATCGAAGAACTCTTGAGGACTATCTGGAACAGAACCATACATTTATGATGACATTCCGGCTGATCGGAGAAAAGAATCCGAAATATGTCAGCTTAAAGATTACAAGAATGCGGGATGACGACCGATATATCATTCTTGCGCTGACGGATGTCAGTGAGCAGATAAATGAACAAAATGCAGCCGCAAAAATGCGGGAAGAACAGATTGCTTATAACCGAATCAGCGCACTTGCCGGCGATTTCTTCTGTATCTACGTTGTCAATCCCGAGACGACACAGTATCGTGAAATCAGTGCGACTTCCGGATTTGATACTTTTGACCGTTACAGAGAGGGAGAGGATTTCTTCGCGGATTCCAGGGAAAAAGCCGAAAAACAGATTTATCCGGAAGATCAGGGACTCTTTATTTCAATGGTAACCCGCGAAAGAGTTCTGGAGGAAGTGGAGAAAAACGGCCTCTTTACATTAAGCTATCGCATCATTCTCAACGGAGCCCCCAGGTATGTTCAGTTAAAGGCGGTTATGCTGGAGGAGAGTGAAGGAAAGCGGCTGATTGTCGGATACAATGATATCGATGCGGCAGTCCGTCAGGAAGAGGAATACGGCAAACGACTTGCACAGGCACGTATTGAGGCGAATATCGATGCCCTTACGGGTGTAAAGAACCGAAATGCTTACCGTGTATATGAGGAGCGTTTGAACGCACAGATTGAGATTAACAGAGCACCCGAATTTGCCATTATCATTCTGGATGTAAACGATCTTAAGAAAGTGAACGATAACGAAGGACACAAAGCCGGTGATCAGTACCTTCGCGACGCCTGCAGAATTGTCTGCACAACATTTAAGAGAAGCCCTGTTTTCCGTGTGGGCGGAGATGAATTCTGCGTTCTGGCGCAGGGCGATGATTATGCACATCTGGATGAATTGGTTGATCAGATGAATGCACATAATGACGATGCGGTGGAAAACGGCGGAATTGTGGTTGCTTTGGGAATGGCAAGATACGAAAAAGATGAAAAAGTGGCTTTGGTGTACGAACGTGCCGATAAGAAAATGTACGAAAACAAGAGCGAATTAAAGGCAAGAAAAAAACAGTAAGGGGTAATAAGAAGCGGGCATGTATTATTCTGCAATCGGACTGCTTGCAGTCGGTGTATTGATTATCGTGAATCGTGATATTCTGGTTCATTCCGGAAAAACATTTGAGAAACCTGCATGGAAAGTATACAGGAGGTTTTTGATTGCTGTTCTTGCTTACTACGTTACGGATATTCTGTGGGGACTTTTCGAATACTTAAAGATGTCGAAGCTTCTTTTTGCGGATACCACGATTTATTTTATTGCGATGTCGGTGGGAATTCTGTTTTGGGCAGAGTTTGCCGTGGCATATATGGATGAAAAGAACGGGATTGGTAAGGCGCTGATTTATATAAGCCGGACGATCGCCGGATTCATCACGATACTTGTTGTCATGAATATTTTTAAACCGGTCTTGTTTACGGTTGATGCACAAAGTGTATACAGTGCACTCACGTTTCGCTATGTAATGCTGGCATGCCAGATTGTTTTGTTGCTTATTATTTCTGTTTATGCTTTTTCTGCCATGATTCGGTTAAGACGCGAGCAGGAGAAAAGGACCCGCTACAGAATTCTGGCTTCGTTTGGCTTTATTATGGCATTCTGTCTGTTTATCCAGTTATGGTTTCCGTATTTACCGCTTTACACCATTGCTTACATGCTCGGAACCTGCATGCTTCATTCTTTTGTGGCGAATGATGAAAAAGAAGTTTATAAGAGGGAACAGGAGGAGACTAAGAAAATTACCGAGCTGAAAGACCGGTTCCGTTCCCTTCTTGACAATATGCCGGATATGACATTTACAAAAGATGCCGAGACAGGCGTTTATCTTGCATGCAATCAGGCGTTCGCTAAATATGCGCACAAAGAAAATCCGGACGGAGTAACAGGCCTTACGGATGAGCAGATTTTTGATACCGAAACGGCAGAGCATTTTATCAAGGATGACAAAATCGCACTGTCATTAAGCAAACCCTATATTTTCTTTGAGGATGTACCGGATGCCGCAGGAAACCGGCGGCAATTGCAAACAACGAAAATCAAATATACAGATACGGCAGGAAGACTTTGTGTTCTCGGTATGTGTCAGGATATAACGGACATGGTAAGCATTCAGCATGAGCACGCCATGACCATGGAAGCTTATGAAAAGGCTGTCAGCACCGGGTTAATGTACACACGTATCGCCCAGATTCTGGCCCGCGATTTTATCGATATGTATTACGTTAATACGGATACGGAAGAGTTCATTGAATACCGAATCAGTGACGAGAATCATTCCTTCCACGAAGTCCGCCGCGGATGGCACTTCTTCAGCGATTTGAAGAAAGAACTTGCCGAAAATGTATTCGAAGACGATCGCGAAGCGTTTCTGCAGGCCATGAATCGAAAAGAGCTGATGAAAGCTCTCGACCGGAAAGATACCTTTGTTATGACATACCGAATGCTTGATGAAAATGAACCGGTATATGTCACCATGAAGATTTCCAAAATGGAAGATGAGCAGTATATCATCATGGGTATTACGGACGTTGATGCGGAAATGCATGAGACTATGGCGAAAAACAGGGTTTTGGCGGAGGCACTTTCCTCAGCGGAAGAAGCGAACAAGGCAAAGACCGCCTTCCTTTCCGGTATGAGTCATGAACTTCGTACTCCGATGAATGCGATTATCGGAATTGATGCGCTTGCATTAAAGAATCCGAATCTGGACAAGGAAACCCGCGAATCGCTGGAAAGAATCGGAGAGAGCTCCAAACATCTTCTCGGAATTATAAACGATATTCTCGATATGAGCCGGATTGAATCCGGACGCATGCTCATGCATAAAGAGGAATTCTCCTTCTATACCATGCTCGAGCAGATCAATACCATGGTGCATTCCCAGTGCAACGAAAAAGGACTGCATTATGAGTGCAGGATCGTGAATATGGTCGACAGCACTTATTTCGGAGATGTGATGAAGCTAAAGGAAATGCTTTTAAACATTCTGTCGAATGCCATTAAATTCACGGATACACCGGGAGATGTAATTCTGTCCGTTGAAAAAATCGCGGAATATGACGATCAGTCCACGCTGCGTTTTCGCATCAAGGATACCGGAATCGGAATGGATAAAGAGTATCTTCCGAAAGTGTTTGATGCATTTTCCCAGGAAAATGTAAGCAACCGTACCAAATACGGAAGCAGCGGTCTCGGAATGGCCATCACAAAGCGAATCGTGGAAATGATGAACGGTTCCATCAGTGTTGACTCCGAGAAAGGTGTCGGAACGGAATTCACTGTTCTCGTAACGCTCAGAAACTGCAGTCAGAAGAATTTCGATATTGCAAGAACGATTGATCCGGCATCCTTGTTTGTTTTGGTAGTGGATAACGATCCGATTGAAGCAGAACATGCCCGAACGGTTTTGGAAGAGGTCGGAATCCCGGCGGATTTTTGTATCAGTGGTCAGGAAGCACTTCGTAAAATGGAAGTGCAGCATGCCAAGCATAAGCCCTACAACATGGTTTTCATGGATTGGAATATGCCCGGTATGAGTGGTTGCGAAACATCCGCCGAAATTCATAAACTGTACGCAAAGGAAACCATTGTGGTAGCACTTACGGCGTATAACTGGGATGACATTCAGGAAGAAGCGCATTCGGTCGGTGTAAACGGATTTCTTTCCAAGCCGCTTTTTGCTTCGAATATCCTGGAGAATCTGGACCATATTGCACGCAGAAGCAAACTTAACATTTTCAAAGAAAAGAATAAGGCAAGTCTTTCGGGACGCAGAATTCTTCTGGCGGAGGATACGGAACTGAACGCCGAGATCATGAC